>WRNF01000411.1 GCA_009776715.1 Treponema sp.
AAAGACGGCCAGCACCCGATAGTTTTAATGAATCTAGGCGAAGTTCGATATGTAAGTTCGCGAACAAACACTGTGGCGGAATTTGCCCAAAAAGTATTTTTCCGTTTTACCGGGTTTAGTATGCCTGAGGGTAAAACCATTGCAGATGCTGCAAAGCCTGATCCTCCTTCCATTCAGGAAATTTTCAACTGCGTTTATACGAATGAAGAGCGCAACAGATTAATCCTCGCTGATATTTTGGAAGCGCACCATGGCGGCAGGGAATGTCTTGTGTTGAGTGAACGGCTTGAACATTTAGATATATTAAAATGTTCTTTGGAAAAACAGGTATCATCGCTGTTTGTCCTAAAAGGCGGGTATGGAAAAAAACAAGTAAAAGCGATTATGGAATCTATTCACAATACGCCTTCAGATCAGCGCAAGATCATTCTTGCCACAGGAAAATATTTGGGGGAAGGGTTTGACTTGCCATGCCTTGATACATTATTTCTGGTTTTTCCTTTTTCGTGGAAAGGGACTCTTGTTCAATACACCGGACGCCTTAACCGCGCTTATCATGGTAAACAGGAAATTCGTGTGTATGATTATGTTGACGATAAAGTGCCGGTACTGGTGAGGATGCATAGAAGGCGGCTTAAGGGTTATAAGAGCTTGGGATTTACGGCAGAGTAAAAGGAATTTTATATACAGCTTTGTATTAGGGAAAAATACAAATAAAAATTTAATTTTGCCTTTCTTTTTTTTATATAAAGTTTTTGCCATAATAAGATCCGTTTAACCACACACTCAAAATGGCAAAAATATTCATTTAATTTGGCAAAAAAGCCAAAATTTAGCTTGTTATATGCTGTAATTGCCTGTTATACCGTGCAGAATTCGTGTTACTGAAAATTCCTTTTTACCTTTCCCAGCTTGTCTGCCCAGGCCTCCGTCCAGCGGCTGTAGTACCATCTGCGGTGTTTTTCGCAGCTCCATTTCCTGTGCAGCCATCTGTCCCAAAGGTTGCAGAACAAAGCGCTGTAAATGCCAATGACAGGCAGGTACAGCAGGCCCAGATACAATGACTGCCTTGAATGGCCGTGTTCGTGTTTTACAGTTTCTTCGTCTTCGTACGGCAGCAAAACGTACTTGCCGAAGCTGCCGCCGGACAGGAACCGCGAGAACGCACTTTTTTCTTTAAACAAATGCCATTCGATGCCGCCGTCTTCCGTTTCAAAGACGCGCTTTTCGGCACCTAACGCTTTTATCAGCGCAAGCCCCAGCAAATGCTGCGGAAGCTGCCACAACCACATTAGTGCGTTTTTCACTGTAATCCCTCTACATCACTATGTCGCAAAACTCATCAGGGTAAAAAGAGTACATATTATTTTCCGGATTGATAAAATCCCAGAACGGGCCGTTGCCTATGCTGGTGTTTTTTGAATATAAATAAAACTTCTCGGTTGTGGATAGTATTACAACACTTTCGATTTCTGTAGGCCCCATCGGCGATATTTTCCTAATTGCCGGAAAATACCGGCCTTGCGGTATTTTGTCTCTAAGAAATTCCATGATTTCCTGCACGTCATAACCGGTATACGGAGCGCTTCTTCCGTTATAAATGCTGATAAAAATAGACACCTGCGGTGGTGAGGGATAAGTGGAAAGCATTATATTGTGCAGGTATTTTTCTGCAACCGTATTCTGCAGCAGCACCGCATGGGCCTCGATCGCCTCGTGGGCATCCGCAATGCCCTGCTCGATGCGGTTCATGTTTGCCGCTGAAAACGGCGTCCCCGGCTCCGTGAGAAGGCTGGGATTGTTGCGCAAAACGACCGATTTGGAGGTTTCGTTTTCCTTGTCAAACCTGTTGAGGTTTTCGCCCTGCCGGGCTTTCCAGACTGTTTTTTCGTATGCCATAATTGCATTGTACTCCGTTTATTCAATAATTATTCTAATGCTGATAAAAGGGCATGTGTTTTACCGCAGCGCTGTTAAATAAACCTAATTTATAAAAAGTATCCTCATCAAAGCAGGGTTGACTAAAACACCCGCACTGCTTCTGAATTCAAAATCAATAGCCGATGCCATGCCGCCGTCTGTATAATAATCATATGAATAACTGACATCCACCTGCCCGCTAAGCGTGTCAGGCTGTGGATAAGGGTTGCTGACGCGGGACACAAAGCCGCTTGCCATTATGGCGTTATTAGCAGGGGAAAGGTTCACCATCGCTTTATAATGCAGCCTGTATTTTCCCGTGCTTAAATATTCCACCGAATCAATATTCCCGCTCCTAACGCTCCAGTCTGTTAAGGGCTGCCCTGAGATGCCGTGGCTCCACGCGTACGCATGCACGCCGCCGAGGAGAGGGAATCGTCCGGCTGCCCCTTTCAAGTTAAGTTCCACAGTGCCGCTGAAATGCCCGCTGTCCGCCTCAATATTCCCTTTGAAGCTGCCGTTTTCAAATTTGGCATCGCCGTTTGCGCCCAGCCAGAACCCTTTGGCGTTAGGCGGAGCGAGGGGGTCGGCTGCGCCGTTTGCAAGGTATTTGTTCCCTCCGTAAACGGCGCCTGTGCCGGACAGTTTAATAATCTGTGATTCCAGTTCCCCGATAGTTGCCTTTAAAGCGATAATCTGCTTTGCGATGACGGCGCCGAACCAGGCGGTGTCTTCCGCCAGGCCCGGCCAGTCCAGGCCGTCCTTGAAACAAGCGAGGTACAGGCTTGAATTTTCCGCGGCGGTAACAGGGTTCCAAGCGAAGCCGTCCCACTGGAAGACGGTGCCCGCCGGCTGCCCCGCCGCGGGCCCTACGGCCAGCACGTAGTCGCCCTGGAGGGACTTGGGCGTTCCCTGGGCCGGGCCGCCGATGACCGTTATCTGCGCCCCCTGC
>WRNF01000412.1 GCA_009776715.1 Treponema sp.
TTCTTCAATAATTTCATCGGTTACGGCATTTAATATTACAAAATGCTGTTCCCGCCCGCGTCCGCTCTCACTGGCATACCTGTATGCCAATAAGCCGTTTCTTGACCACCCGATAACTTCTATTTTATCAACGTAGTCAGGGGCATCTGTAATATCATTAAATTCAATAGCTTGCATCGATTCAATTACTTGGATTGCTTCAATAGCTTGCATTGTTTCAATAATTTGCACCGTTTCGGTTTCGCTGGCCTTCTGCGGTTCATCTGCCGCTATTGGGCTTTTGCGGTCTTTGCAGCCTGCTAAAGCCAATGAAATTATCGCAGAAATTGCAATAATCCAAAAAATATTTTTCTTAAACATAAAAACTCCTTCTACAGCCTTTTCCATATTTGTCCTTCTTTAAAATATGTCCCGGCAGCCTTATTTTGATTTTGCCAAAAACTGACAAGCCCCCGCATTGTTCCCGCTGCGAACCATCTACAAGGTAACTTTTTGTACAGGGGGAAGGGGAAAGGGGAAAGGGGTTAGTTATCGTTATTAGAAAGACTTGCGTTCTCAAAACTCAAAGATTATGAACAAAAATACTATCCCCTAACCCCTAACCCCTGACCCCTTTATTGAAGTTATAGGTAAGGGCTTGTACAAAATTTCTATTTATTATCTTCCGGTTCCAAAATATTTTAATCCTGCTGCGGTAACTTCTTCTTTTTTATAAATATTGCGCAAATCAAAGAAATAAGGGGCAACAAGCAATTTTCTTGCTTTTTGAAGGTCAATGTTCCTAAACTGATTCCATTCGGTAACAATGACCAGGGCATTCGCCTGCTGTATTGCATCGTATTCATCTTTTGCGAAGTAAACTGAATCCTTAATCAAGGCCAGGCGCCATTGGGCTTCTTTCATTGCGGCAGGATCGTAGATGCGGATTTTGGCGCCGCCTGCTGTAAGGTATTCACAGATGGAAATAGCCGGGGCCTCCCGCATGTCGTCTGTATTGGGTTTGAAGGCAAGGCCGAGAACAGCAATGGTTTTCCCGGCAAGGGGCGCCAAAACCGCTTCGATTTTTTTCGCAGAACGGACCTTTTGCTGTTCGTTAACCGCAATTGCCGTTTCAACAATGTTTTGAATTTCATTATTTTTTCTTCCAGTTTCGGCTAAGGCTTTGGTGTCTTTGGGAAAACAGGAACCGCCGTATCCCGGACCGGGGTGCAAAAATTTTGATCCTATCCTTCCGTCTTTGCCCATTGCACGGGATACGTCATATATGTCGGCGCCGGTTTTTTCGCATAAATTTGCAATTTCATTAATAAATGATATTTTCACTGCAAGAAACGCATTTGATGCGTACTTTATCATTTCTGCGGATTCAAGGTTCGTTTCAATATAGGGAGTTTCATTCAGATACAGCGATCGGTACACTTCCTTCATTACATCTCTGGCGCTCTCGCTGCCGCTGCCGATAACTACCCTGTCAGGATGGGTAAAATCGTACACGGCGGAACCTTCCCTTAAAAATTCAGGATTGGACACGACATCGAAATCAATGTGCTTTCCGCGCTTTTTAAGTTCTTCATTAATCCAGGCTGTTACCTTGCGGCCTGTTCCCACGGGAACTGTGCTTTTATTCACCACGACGGTATATTTTTCGATAAGCGAACCTATTTGCCGGGCGGCGGTTTCAATGTATGTTAAATCGGCGCTTCCGTCTTCCGCCGGAGGGGTACCCACTGCGATAAAAACCACGTTACTGGCGTTAAGCGCTTCGGCAAGGTCTACCGTAAAAGAAAGCCGCTTTGCTTCGCAGTTTCGTTTAACAATTACATCAAGGCCGGGTTCAAAAATTGGAATAATGCCCTGCTGCAATGATTTTATTTTTTCCGAATTGGAATCCACGCAAATAACATTATTGCCAAAATCTGCCAGGCAGGCGCCGGAAACAGATCCTACATAACCGGTCCCAATTACTGCAATTTTTGCCATTATCCTGTTTTTAATACTCCTTCTTCAATACAGATATTTCTTTCACACCGAACGACAGTGCTTAGACGGTGGGCAATGACAATAAGCGTTTTGTTCATGCTTGACTGATATATCTCGTCCATTATTTTTGCCTCGGTTTCATTGTCTAGCGACGATGTGGCTTCGTCTAAAACAAGAATTTCAGGATCGTTGTACAAAGCGCGCGCTATGCCTATGCGCTGCTGCTGCCCGCCGGAAAGCTGAATGCCGCCCTGCCCTACTTTTGTCTCAAGCCCGTCTTTTGTTAATAAAAAATCCCAAATATTTGCTTTTTGCAGAGCATCAATAACTTTTTCTGCATCGCATTTAGATCCGTAAGCTACATTTTCGCCGACTGTGCCGTCAAAAAGATAAATGCTCTGCGGGATATACCCGATTTTTTTTCTCCATGAGCGGATGTTTTTTTCCGTAAGCGGGGCTCCGTCAACGGTAATTTCTCCGGAAAGCGGTTTGTGAATGCCAATGACCAGATCGATTAAGGTGGTTTTTCCGCCGCCGCTTTCGCCTGTAACGGCAATTTTTTCCCCCTTGCGTATTTCCAGGGAAATGCCGTTAATTACCTCGTCTCCGGTTGCATATTTAAATGTAATATTTTTTAAGTTAATAACTTCATTAAAACTGACCGGATCGTCTCCTTCCTGTTCAACCGGAAGATGTATAACATCATTAATTTTATCCAGCACATGCAGAAGAAAAGCGATATGATTTACATTGCCAAGCAGCCTGTGCAGGGACGGAAGTATTCGGTACAAGGCAAGCGCGTACATTGAAATCATCGGTATTATCATTGAGCTGTCGTTATTTTTTAAAAGTATGTATATTACCATTGCAATAAGCAG
>WRNF01000413.1 GCA_009776715.1 Treponema sp.
TGCCGGTATATTTTTCGATAAATCCTGCATAATCGCCGTCTGTAACAAAGCAAATATCCTGGCTTTCAGGTTTTTTTTCGTTAAAAAATTTTCTTTCTTTGGCATATTCCCGAACCTGCTGTTTGGTAAGCCCCCCCAACGGGAAACAGGCACATTCAAGCTGCTTTTGGCTAAGACCGTACAGCACATAACTTTGATCTTTTTTAAAATCAACTGCTTTTCGCAAAAGAAATCTATTGCCTGCCGTATCGCGTTCAATACGGGCATAATGGCCGGTTGCAATTCTGCTGATGCTGCTCTGTCCTGCAAACAAAAGCTCAAGGTTAAATTTAATGTTTGGATTACAGATAACGCAAGGGTTAGGCGTTATACCTTGTTCATACATTTCTGCAAAGCGGTGTATTACTTTTTTTTCAAACTCTTCAGTGCAATCGAGCACATAATGCCTTATGCCAAGCCTTGACGCAATTGCCTGTGCATCTTCAACGGCACGTGCCGAGGCCTGGGCCGAGGCCTGCGCCGAAAGACAAGGGCTGTCCGGCGCAAAAAGTTTTAAGGTAATGCCGGTGCAATCATAACCCTGTTCCAGCATAAGAGCGGCAGCAACGGAACTGTCCACGCCGCCGGACATGGCAATAAAGGCTTTAGAATTCATCATAAATTATTTTATTAAAGTTTTTACTCTTTCCAATAACTCGCTCTTTTTGCTTGGTTTCTTTATAAAATCTGCGGCACCCATATTCTGCGCCCGTGTCTTGTCTTTAGGATCCTCTGAAGACGTGAAAATAGCGATTGGCACATGATGAATATTGCTGATAGCTTTTATTCTGTTATACGCGCTCCAGCCATCCATTTCGGGCATCACTAAATCTAATAAAATTAAATTAGGAACAAGGCCGCGGTAAAAATGAGCTAATGCCTCTTGGCCAGAGACGGCTGTTGTAATATCATAATCTTTATCCAGCATACCCCTGGTTGACACAAGATGGGTTGCATCATCATCAATTACAAGAATTTTTTTCCTTTCATCCCCCGTTGTAACTTTGAATTTTTCTGTTTGTTGTTTAAGGTCATTGAAGTTTTTATCGTTTTCCGCGCTCATTTCATCCACTATTTTAACAGCGGTATTTATCTCTTTCATTGCGCCGTTTACTATGTCGTTCATGCCGGATACTACATTATGGCTAATTCCAATAAACTCATGGGTTTTTTTGATGAGCTGGCCTCCTGATACGGTCATGTCTTCGGAACCTTTTTTAACCGATGCCGTTATGTCTCTAAGACGGCTAATAGATTCCAGTATTTGCTTTCCTCCGGCTTCCTGCTCTTCCATTGCGCTGCGGATATTGTGTTCATGCANGGAAACTGTTTTTACCCCTGTATCTATTGCTGCGAAGCGGTTTATAACTTCATTGGAAGATTTTGTAATGCTGTCTATGGAAGCCTTTATTTTCTTTAACATTGTTACGGTGGTTTTGGATTGTACCCCCGACGATTCGGCGAGCTTGCGAATTTCATCTGCTACTACAGCAAAACCTTTCCCTGCCTCGCCGGCATGTGCGGCTTCTATTGCCGCATTCATGGAAAGGAGGTTGGTCTGGCTGGCAATATTATTCATTACAGAATTGATTTCAAGNAAGCCCTCTGAGTCACGGGCAATTTCCANTATTTTCTCAGTTACCGCCTGAAGACCGGTTTTTCCGTTCTCTGACGCTTCCGCAAGGGCATCGACATATTTACTGTTTTCTACCAATGTTTTTGAAACAGAATTAATGTTAGCCGTCATTTCCTCGATGGCTGAAGATGAGGTATCAACCCTGCCGGCCTGATCGTCTACAAGTTTCTCCATGTTTTCCANACAGGTTTTTATGGCTTCAACGGCTACATCCGCATCGACCGCTTCCGTTTCTTGTTTTACTTCCAGATCGCTCATGGCATTAAAATTGGCCGATATCTTGTCTATTGCCTTTGTTGTTTTTGACATGTTTTCAGAAAGNTCAAAACTGGTATTTGTTAATGCATCGACTTTATTTTTTATTATTCCCACCATTATTTTTATTTTTTCAATGGTCATATTAAAATAATGGGCTAAATCTCCTATTTCATCCTTTGATTTAACGTTGATTACTTTGGTGAGGTCCCCCTCTCCCTGGGCAATATCTTTTAACGATGCGGTCACCTTGATTATCGGCTTGGCAATAGATCGCCCGATAATTAAGGCCAGGATAATACCGATGGCAAGGCCAACAATGCCCATTAAAATAATGGCAACGCGGGTTTTGGCTATTTCCATGCTAAGGTGATCCGTATCCACACCGATGTACAGCTTCCATGAATAAGAGCTTTCAACTTCCTGATAGGCGCAGATGCGGTCTTTTCCATTATAATAGTAAGATGCAAGCCCGGACTTTTGGTTAATCGCAGTGTTGATCATGTCGGCCAGGGATCTTAGCGAAGGATCGTTCGCCGTTTCTTTTCCCGGGTTGAAAGAACGGTCTACCAGGCTTTGATCAGGATGAACAATAATTGTGCCGTCATTGCTTGTCATAAAGGTATACGAGTTTGGCATTGTAAGGTTGAGGCCTTTTATCAGGTTAGCCATGGCGATATTGACGTCTTTTTGGGCAAGAAGCACGCCCACAACAGGAGCGCCCGGTTCATCGCTCTCAAAGACCGGCACTGTAAACGCTACTACCGCCCTGTTGGTTGACCGGCTGATAATCACGTCGGATGCCACATTTTGCCCGGTAAAAGCTTTCTGTATATAATCCCGGTCGGCCACTGGGGAAAGGGTATTGGATAATACATTGTGGGATACGCCATCCGGAAAAACCAGCCCCAGGTCAAGCGCA
>WRNF01000414.1 GCA_009776715.1 Treponema sp.
AGACTGTGGGTTTGAATTTTTTCTTTATTCCAGGCACCGTATTCTATTTTCCAGTCTGGCTCTAAGGTTGTTGAATTACCGTTAAAGACAGATTTTATTGCATCTCCTAAAAGATGATATGTTATACCGGATGATTGAAATATTGAATTCCTGTACAAGGGGCGCACAGTTGAGGTCAGGTCATAGATTGTAGAAAAACCAGTACTCCTGGCTTCATTGTATAATGCTTGTTTTTCCTTGTTTTGATCTTCCTCTTTTACATTCCGGTAATTATGGTACACTCCATTACCTTTATAGGCGAATGTGTTGGAAAATAAATTTAGCGAATGGTTTAAGCTAAGGGTTGTTGATGCATCTCCGTTTATGTTGGTAATTATGGAGTTTACATCTCCCCAGTCAATGTCACTGTACTGTTTCCATTTATCTGAATTAAAGCTTAAAGTGGAAGCAACAGAGGGCCTTATTGAATAATCCAGCCCTAACTTTACCGATCCAATTTGCAAAGGCGCAAAACTTTGATTTAAAATTGGCGGAACAAGGCTGTCAATATGTTCTGTTTTTTCTTCCTCTTTTTCTTCAGGGCTTTCAAAAGGCGAACGCGGAACGCCTATGCCGTTTAAGGCATCATCTGGTTTAATTACAGTTTGATTCCCTTGCTGCCCGCTGACTGTTGTCCCGCCAATGGACAGAGGGCTGCCTCCTATGGAACCGCTTAGTGAATAAAGGGTTATGGAGCCCGGCGCAAAAAATGCCCTTGAAGGGCTGTAATATTCAATATTGTTACGGTCAGAATATTTGGAGCTTCGATCTAACGATAAATCAATTGTCTTAAACGCAATGGTGCTGGTGATGGTGTTAAGCGAAATATTATTAATATACGGCGACATATTGGGAAACTTTATATTAATATTGCCGGAAAATGACCATGAATAGGGCTGTACGTTGGAAAGGGAAGATTCTTCCTGTTCAAATCCTTCAGCGCCTTTTTGAATCATGTTAACCCAATCCATCTCTTGCGAACGGTTGGTGTTAAAATCGCTGTCAACAAAAGGATCTGAGTAATAGGGAACAGACCAGTTAAAACTGCCGGCTTTTCCGGTAATACCGCTCTCTGCTTTGAACCGATAGCGAAAAGGAACCTTTTTAAAAAAGAGAAAATTAGACCAATTCCAGTCTGTTTTCCCGTTAAAATCAGGGAAATACGGGGTATAATCATTATTTGCATCCTGCGCGACTGTTTGCGATAAACCAATGCCCAATTCCAGGTTTAACGGATTTAAAATATTTTTTTTAGGAAGATAAAATTCGGTTCCAATGTATGTTCCCAGGTTTGCATAATGATCCAACATTACTGCCAAGCTGGGACCGCCCAAATCGACAGCTTTTTTTCCGGTGCTTCGCAGAAACATGCCTTCCCTCTTTTTTTCCATGTCATTTGAACTGCCTAAAATTCTTGTTAAAGAGCTTTGCGTAGGGTTGCTGTCGGATTTCGGCCTTCCTAAAATATATGTTGTTGTTTGCACATAATTGCCTTCTCTGGTTCTGGAGCCAATGACAGGATGAAAAATTATTTCGTCAGCAGGATAGTAAAAAAACGGAATATACATAACCGGTATTTCCCCAACTTTTAAAACAGCGTTAAAAATGGCAAAATCAGAACCCGGTAAAAGCCATACACGGGAAGCGTTCAGCGACCATAATGATTCTTCATTGTTTGCATTTTTAATGACTGCCTTTTTTAAAACAGTTACCTCTTCCTCATCCCTGGAAATTACGGTGCCGGAGAATAAATAAACAGTTTCTTCTCCTTGCACCGAACGTTCAGAAATGCCGCCAAGGAAAATGCTGGACCAATTGTCAAGGTCTACGGTAATGGTATCTCCTTTAAAAGTTTCAATTGTGTCCCCGTCGTGTTTTTCATACACAACGCCGCCCGAAGCGGTGATAATATTTCTGCTGCGGTTAAAAAGAATGCTCCAGGCTTTTATGCTGTGAATAGTTTCCCCGTCTTTTAAACTGATAATTACTTCTCCGGTCAACCGGGCATATTCTTCGTCAACTGCTTCAATGGTAAAATATTCGGTGCTGCGCGCTGATTCAATGGTAATAATTTTTCTGTTATCTTCTATTTCCGAAGGGTTTTGTTCCATAATTTCAAAATAATTCTTTAAGCGCTGTGCAAGCTCTGCGCTTGTGCCGGCTTCCGAAAGCCCTACAGACCTGCACCATGCGGCAAGCTCGGAAAGCGTTGATGTATTTATATCCAAAACAATGCGTTTTTGTTCAGGAGTAAGTATTCTCACTTCTATGTCTGCCGGCATGTCTTCGCTTGAAAGAATTCCTTCCAGGGCAGACAGTTCTTCCTCTGAAAGAATTATTTCTGGAACTTCAGTTTCCTGCGGAACGCCTTCCTGAGAATGTAAAAAAATATTTGATGCAATAAAAAAAAGAAACAANGGCAGTAAAAAATATTTCCGATAAACTGCAATTTTCATATTACCGCTTTTTTCCGTTTGCAAGCGCTTTTTTTAAGTAATTTCCGGTGTAGGAATTTTCACACTTGGCAAGTTCTTCCGGGGTGCCGGCTGCAATAAGCTGACCTCCTCTGTCGCCGCCTTCCGGCCCAAGATCAATCAAATAATCCGCCTGCAGCAGCACGTCTAAATTATGTTCAATCATCAAGACTGAATTCCCCTGATCCGCCAGCCGCTGTATTACCGATAACAGTTGCTTAACATCGGCAAAATGCAAACCAGTGGTAGGTTCATCAAGTATATACATTGTATTGCCGGTGGAACGTTTTGATAATTCCAGCGACAGTTTAACCCTCTGCGCTTCTCCGCCGGAAAGC
>WRNF01000415.1 GCA_009776715.1 Treponema sp.
ATCGAGTTTATACAGAATTTAAAAATAAAATAAAAAATCCGTGGAAATCCGTAAAATCCGTGAAAATCCGTGGCTATTGCATATATGGCTTAGCGAGAGGCCCAAATGAAGTTACAGGTAAGCGGCTGGTGTAAGGCTGTTATTTGCAATCAATCATCACGCGCCTTATCCATTCGTAAGTACTTGAGCAAATTTTTTCGGAGATGCTTTTGCTGTCAAGTAAATTATTGCAGAGTAATTCTTCCCTGCTTCCCAAGGCGCGCCCGTCTGAATAAAAATCCTCTTCCACCGCAAGAACCATAGTTTCTGCAAGGCAATTCCGGTTATGGGCAAGCGATTCTGCATATTCTCCAAAACCGCCATGCCGTATGCCTTCCTCTATTATTATTACCAGATCATAACTGTTAAAAATTTCCACAAGATAATCTTCATCAACTGGTTTTAAAAAACGAAGGTTATACAAATCTGCATCAATGTTTTCTGACTGAAGAAAAGTTATTACAGGGGCAATCTGCGGATAAAGGCTGCCGGTAAACATAAGGCATATTTTACTGTTAATCGTTTGCCGCAGCCATACTCCCCTGCCTTCTTCCAAAGGAAACGAAAACTGGGTTTCTTCATCGGGGCAGGAATCTTTAGGATAGCGAATAACAGAGGGGCTGTTTAAATGCAATGCATAATCCAGCATAAGGCGAATCTCATTTTCGCTTGCCGGGGCAAGAATGGTTATGCCGGGAACGGAACGGAACAGAGCTATGTCAAACAAGCCTTGATGGGTCTCGCCGTCTCCGCTGACAAAACCGCAGCGATCCAATGCAAAAAGTATTGGCAAATTTTGAAGGGCTGTGTCATGAATAACCTGGTCCATTGAACGCTGTATAAAAGTAGAATAGATTGCCACAACCGGCTTAATCCCCTGCGAGGCAAGCCCTGCGGCAAAAGTTACCGCATGGCCTTCGGCTATGCCGACATCAAAAAACCGGGTAGGAAACACTTTTCTGAAAAGAGTGAGACCTGTGCCTTTTTCCATTGCAGCGGTAATGGCAACAATCCGTTTATCCCGCCTTGCTAAACCTAATAATGCCTCTCCGAAAGCATCGGAAAAAACTTTGCGTTCGCTTTTTGCGCTTGCTGCAACCGCATGGTACTTTCCCGGATCGCCCTCCGCATTAAGATACCCTTTGCCCTTTTGGGTTAAAATGTGTATTACCACTGGACGCTGCAGAAGTTTTACATCTTCCAGAATTCTGGTAATGCCGGAGATATTATGCCCGTCAATAGGCCCCGCATATTCAAATCCTAAATCAACAAAAAAATTATCAGTATAAAACACTGCTTTTATCGCCCTTTTTAACCTGACAACAAAATTAAAAAGAATTTTTCCAATCAGAGGTATTTTTATAACATTGGAATCAAAAAACTGACGGAATTTTTGATATTTAACCTTTGTCGAAAGCCGGCCAAGGTATCTTGAAAGCCCGCCGACATTAGGGCTAATTGACATTTTATTGTCATTAAGTATAACAATGAGCGGCAATTGCAGATGCCCGGCATGGGAAAGCGCNTCATAAGCAAGCCCTCCGGTTAATGCGCCGTCTCCGATAACTGCAACAACCCTTCCATTGCATCCTTTCAGTTGCTCTGCCGCAAGAATGCCGGAAGCAGCGGAAACGGCAGTAGAAGCATGGCCTGAGTTAAATATATCGTGAGGGCTTTCTTCCCGTTTTGGAAAACCTGCAATTCCCCCTGCTTTTCGCAAACCGGAAAAAGCATGATACCGTCCGCTCAGCAGTTTATGGGCATAACATTGATGCCCCACATCCCAAATTATTTTGTCCTTAGGTGAATCAAACACTTTATGCAGGGCGATGCTTAATTCCACAACCCCCAGGTTGGAAGCAAGATGCCCGCCGTTTTGCGCAACCGTAGCAATGATTAACTGCCGCATCTCGTTTGCAAGCTGGTCTAATTTTTTCCGGTCAAAATTTTTAATATCGCCAGGATTATTTATTTGAGATAAGAGATGCGTATCATGTAACATTTTTATTTTTTAAGCATAATCCTGAAATCAATCCCCGGATTATGCTCAAATATCCTTATTTTTTATTTTTATGTCTGTTTTTCCGCAATTTTTTTTTGCGTTTATGAGTGGCGATTTTCCGCAGTTTTCTTTTTCTTCCGCAGGGCACTTAAATTCTCCTTAAAATTTAGTTTCAGGCATGGCTAAACCATGCTGTGATTATCATTATGCGGCAGCTTTTAAAAAAAATCAATAGGTTGGGCAAAATTTGCTGGGTAAAAAATTGTATAGTAATTTTGCACAACCCTTGTAAAAATGCATCAATTACATTATACTAAGGTCTTACATTTGAAAACTAAAAAAAATGAATGGAGGAGAATATGAAAAATATGCTCAAAATAGTTTTAACCGTGGTTATCCTGTGCCTTAGCGGAGGATTTGCTGCGGCAGTTCCCGAATCCCCGCACGGCGCAGATGCGGTTCCCGATTTGTATGCGCCAAGCCTCGCAGGCCCCGGCGGTTTTGTTACCACCACCGGCGGAGCTGCGGCAAGCGCTTTAAACCCGGCGCAGGGAGGAAGCGCCCACCGCATTGTTTTTAACTTGGCTATCCTGTGCCTTGGCGGAGGATTTGCTGCGGCAGTTCCCGAATCCCCGCACGGAGCGGATGCGGTTCCCGATTTGTATGCGCCAAGCCTTGCAGGCCCCGGCGGTTTTGTTACTACCACCGGCGGAGCTGCGGCAAGCCCTTTAAACCCGGCGCAGGGAGGAAGCGCTCACCGCATTGTTTTTAACTTGGGGTATTTGGCAATACCGGTGTTCAATATGGGC
>WRNF01000416.1 GCA_009776715.1 Treponema sp.
ATTTCGTATGCCCATTCCGGTATCGCTTACATACACCGATACCCATGCATCCTGGCCCTCAAATGCAACGTTCATGCCCAGGGTAACCGTTCCTTTCTGCGTGTATTTAAAAGCATTGCTCAATAAGTTATTGATAATTTGCTTCACCCGCAAATCGTCTCCGAAAAGGCGGCAGGGCAGATCATCACTGATGTCCAGTATAAAAGTAATTGGCTTTTCTTCTATGCGTATTATGTTAAGGGTAATAATATCATTCAATAAACTTGGCAGGTCGTAATCCACAGGCATTAATTCCAGTTTCCCAGCCTCAATCTTGGATATGTCCAAAACATCGTTTATCAAACCCAGCAGGGTATTTCCCGCGGTGCTTATTTTTTTCAGGTTTTCTTTCAAATGGACACTGGGATCATCTTCATCCAGCATTAAATCAGTAAGCCCTACCACTACATTCATGGGAGTGCGCATTTCATGGCTCATATTCGCAAGAAAAGCGGATTTTGCACGGTTGGCTGTCTCTGCGGCATCGCGTGCTGTGCGCCTCTCGGCGCCGGAAATTGCAAGCGCCATTATGTCGGCAAGAGAGGAAGCAAAATTTTGTTCTTCTATCGTCCATTCACGTTTATCGGTATAAGCTGCAGAGCGATCCTGCTCGACGCAGACAACCCCGGTCCATTTTCCGTCGATGCGTATGGGAACATCGAGTAACGCGCATAAATTTGGATTATATCCGTTCACAAGNCTGGACCATACCGCAGAGGTTCTTACATTGTTTGTAACAACCAGCCGTTCATTTTCAAGGAGCCGTGTATATTCCGTGTTAAGCAATAAATCAAAATCTTCCTGAATGGTAAATTCTTCGGTCCTGGCATTATAACAGGAAAGGCTTTGCAAGGCATTTATCTCTTTTCTTACAAGCCATGTCCCGATACGGCTGGCATTCAGGGTGCGGCAGCCCTCCCTTAAAATAATGTCAACGGCATCCTTCAAAACCCCGGCGGAAATTGCCGGCGATTTGGTTATTTCCGCCAATGTGCCGCTCAATTTATTTGCATATTCAAAACTGATCTTCATGTTGCGTTTTTGTACGCTTCTCATGGATACAATTGTTGTGAAAATAAGAATGAAAATAATCAAAAAACCGGTGCCGAATATCCAGGGCCTTTGCGCCTCTGTCAGCATTAAGCGGTAATCATAAGTCCGGCGCAGCCAATGCCCGGAAATTGTTTCGGTGTCAATTAAGGCAAGGGCTTTATCGATGATTGAACACAAAACGGGTTGATCTTTATTCAGCCCGAATGTAGATTCAAAGTGATTATCAAAAACAACATTGGCCTTATATCCTGGAAGTTCCTGATAATGCGTCAATTGGAGAAGCATGTTATTTTTATTCATTACCATGTCAACCGTGCCGTCCACTAAGGCTTTAAGTGCGGCCTCTGTGCTTTCGAACTCAATGGTGTTTTTGTGATCGGGAAACCATCGGTGAAACAATTCGGTGTGGGCAAGGCCTTTGGTTAATCCCACTTTCACGGATAAAATGTCCTGAATATTGATATTGGGATAATCTGCCCTGGATATAAGCGCGGATTGATCTATCCAAAAGGTGTTTTCCGGCCATAAAAAGCGGTTTTCCCGTTCCGGCGTGCGGATCAATTCAGAAATAATAAAAACTTCTCCGCTTTCAAGTTTATTAAGCAATTCAGCCCATTCCGTATTTTTATCATGAGCAACATGAAATTTAAGCCCCGTTAGCGATTCTATTTCTTTTAAAATGTCAAAACATAGGCCCTGCCATTCATTTATATGGATGCTGTAAAAACTAACCGGGTAATTGTCGTATTCCGCCGCAAAAGGCACTATTGGGTTGGCTTTTATAAAAGCAAGTTCCTCCCTGCTAAATTGCATTAACAGTTTGTGCCTTAAATATTCCTGGTACCCCTGGTTATACAGTTCGCCTAAATATTTATTGGCGCCGTTTTCCAGCATTTTTTGCACAATGGAGATAACCGGAATTAATTCGGGGTTTTGCGTTGTAAGGGAAACCGGAGTATATATCAGCGGCAAAAAAACCGTTGCGGTAACATCGCCGTATGCATCAAAAACAGCTTCTGCCGTGCTTTCGGCAATAAGAGCGTCAATTTCCCCGTTTTTTAAAAGTTCATATGCATCAATATATTCCGATACATACCTAAGTTCAAATTCTTCACTTACACTGTTCAAAACCTTCTCGGCAGTCGTTGTTCCCTCAAGCAGCGCATACCGGGGCAGGCCTGTTTTCCTAATTTCCGAAAGCGGCTCGCTTCCCCTAAGCCGTATGTATTTTACGGTGCGCTGGGCTATTGTCTCGGTCATATAATATATTTGCAGGCGCTCTTCGCTCGCCGTAAGAGTGCCGGTAAAGTCAATTGTACCGCTTTTTAAACCTTCAATCAAATTAGCCCATGTAAAATGCTCAAGTTGAAACGGAATTCCAAATACGCCAGAGAGCCATTCGCAAAAAAGGGCGGCATATCCCCTTATTTCGCCGTTTATATTGATATATGCCTCGGTGTTCGGCATCATTCCAAAAGAAAATGACTTTCTTTGCGCCAGTAAAACTTCAATTGCTTTAATTTCATCCTCTGTAACGCCGGGAATGTCCCGAAATGAAATATTTTCAATGGATGAACCTAATTGTTTTTCAGAAGGTTTTGCGCATTCAATAAAAAAAAACAGAATCAAAGCAGAAAAACTTATGTATATGTAGGGTTTTATTTTTCGCATAAAAGCCTTCTTTAATAATGTGCCGAAACACGGCATTTTAATGAACATTTTAACATATTTTATCATTTTTAATCATGTTTTGCAA
>WRNF01000417.1 GCA_009776715.1 Treponema sp.
CACATTTCTTTCTACAGCCAGACCATAGGTTTGTTTATTCACTTGCTTTTAGAGCCTTGCGGCGATGCGTCCGCACAGGGCAGCGCACCCTCCCGGTGTGACATTATCGGGAACAAACGTTTACCGCAAATAGCCCGTATATAAAAAACCCGGCAATTTAAGTTTCTTACTATGGGGGAAGACGGCATTTTGGATTATGTCCACTATTATCGATAGAGACAAAGATAAAAAAGGCCCTCTTCCCCCTATACTGAAAAACCCAATTTGTCGTGATTGTGTTATACAATTAACTAGAACAGTGCCGGTGGATGGTGACAGGGGGGAAGAGGCCTTCTGGAGCTCTCCGGCGTCAGAAGCCCAAAACAGAAAATCAGAATTACTAAAGTGTAATCAATGGCTGACCGCTTAAACTATGGGACTTTCAGGGTTAATCGCAGCTTGATGGTTTAAGCGGTTAGAGGGCTTCTGCGCCAGACTGTGTCAAAAGTGGAAAAAATACAAAAAAGCTAGCTAAAAAAATAACATGATAGTAAAATAATGCAAATGAACCTGTAGGGAGGGGATATGGATTTTATAAAGGGCGAAGACCGGGAGCAAATCATATTGCTTCCTGAGAGTATAGACGAATATGTAGACGATAATGGTTCAGCCCGTGTTATTGATGCATATATCAACAACTTAGATCTTGCCGGTCTTAAATTTAACCGCTGTGAGCCGGAGAGTACAGGCCGTCCTCCATACGACCCCAAAGACCTTTTGAAACTGTATGTATATGGGTATATGAACCGGATACGCTCATCCCGGCGTTTGGAAGCAGAAGGCAAACGGAATCTTGAAGCAATATGGCTTTTAAGGAAACTAACACCTGATCATAAAACTATAGCGAAATTCCGGCGCGACAACGGGGCAGCCTTGAAAAACGTATTTCGGGATTTTGTAAAGCTGTGCGTAAAATTGGAGTTATACGGTAAAGAATTGGCGGCGATAGACGGGAGCAAGTTTAAGGCAGTCAATTCCAGGCGGCGTAACTTTACTGTGGATAAACTGAAAGACCGGCTTGAGGGGATAGACAAGAAGATAGAAGAGTATCTAAAGGAACTGGATGAAACAGACCAGGTTGAAGAAACCGTTGAGAAAGAAAAGACAGCTGAGGAGATAGGCCGTATAATCAAGGACTTAAAGGAACGGAAAGAGTTATATCAAGGATATGAGGAAGAACTGAAGGAAACAGGAGAAACGCAAAAATCATTGACCGACGGCGACAGCCGGCTGATGAAGGCGAACGGGAAAATGGAGGTATGCTACAACGTTCAAGCGGCTGTAGATTCGAAAAACAAGCTTATAGCCGAGTTTGAAGTAACAAATAAGACGAGCGACCTGAACCAGATAACGCCTATGTCCATGAAGGTAAAGGAGATATTGGAAACAGAAAAGATAGCAGTTACTGCAGACGCAGGGTATGTCAGCGCTCCGGATATTGCTGAGGCGATAATGAATGGTGTTGACCCTCATGTTGCCGGGACCGATTTTGACATTTGCATACCTGTAACAGATGGGGAGGAAACTGAAATAACCTCTCATACTAACGGCAGATGCATATATGTAAAAGACCGGAATATAGCTATCTGCCCGATGGGTAAGGTGTTATACCCTCGGTGTTATAAGAAGTCAAACGGCAAAGCTGTATTTGATAATTTATCAGCCTGCAGGGTATGTACCTGTCGGTGTACTGAGAGCGTACACGGCGTTCGCTATCAGATTGTGAAGGCGGAATCTGATTTTTCAAAGGAATACAATGATGATGCTCTTGTGGTCAGGCAAATACATATCGAGCCGGATAAAGAAATATATAAGCAAAGAAAATCGCTATCGGAACACCCTTTTGGGACAATTAAACGCTCAATGGACGGAGGGTATTGCCTTACCAAGGGAAAACAAAAGGTAAGCAGTGAATTTGCTCTAATTTTTCTTGCATACAACCTAAAACGGGTAATTAACATACTTGGAAGTAAAAAACTGATTGAAAAAATAAGGAATCTTGCCTTTTAAGCGGGAGAGTTCTTGTACTATCCTGGACCACCTAGGCAGAAGCTTTAAAATAGCAATATGTATTAGTAAATTCTACAACAGTATTGACACGGTCTGGCGCAGAAGCCCTCTGCCCGCTTAAACCATCAGGCTGCGATTAACCCTGAAAGCCACCATCGTTTAAGCGGACAGCCATTGATAACACTTTAGTGATTCTGATTTTCTCTTCTGGTCTTCTGACGCCGGGGAACTCCAGAAGGCCTCTTCACCCATGTCCTATCCACCGGTGTATTTTTGGCTAATTGTACAACAAAACTATGACAAATTGGGTTTTGCAAAGAAAGGTGAAGATAAGATTTTAATCATTTCCGTTGATACTTATTGTAGACAACAATGAAAACACCTCTTCCTTATGCTAAAAAACCCAATATGTCTGGCATTTCATATGCGGGCTATTAGCGGCAAACGTCTGTTCTCGGTGATGCCACACCAGGAGGGGGCGTTTCCCTGTGCGGACGCATCGCCGCTATGCTTTATTAGGAAATGAATATAAACCTATGGTCTAGATGTAGAAAGAAATGTGTTCGGCGCCCGCGGCCTCATGGGGCACGCACTCGCCCGGTGCGGTATCATCAGGAATAAACTTTTGCCGCCCTCACTTCCGTGTAGCGGAAGTGAGCCCATATAAAATGCCCGACAAATTATGTTTTTCCCATATGCTAAAGAGGGCTTTTTTGATTACTTTCTGTTATACAAAGTTAGGCGTAACTGCGCCAAAATAGATGCAGGATAAGTGTATTGAATTAATCAACAAAAGAA
>WRNF01000418.1 GCA_009776715.1 Treponema sp.
TATTTTATGGGATTTAATTTTAAGAATTTGATATTGCCGGTTTTTTTAATAGGCATGATCTTTTTGAATATCTGCTGCCAAAATACCGCGAGGATAAATGCTATGAACGAAAATGAATTTGCCGAACCTGCCGGCCCCGCCCTATATTCTGAACTTGCAGTTAACGTTTCATCTCTTGCGGAAAGATACAAGGATCTGTTTTTGATTGGCTCTGCAGGTTTCAGCAGTGATCCTTCTTATCTGCGCCATATAAATGTCACTACCCCCGAAAATGAAATGAAACCCGGTTCCATTCACNGGCGTGTTCCCTCGTTTCTATCTGATCCGCATACCCCGAACCAGGAATTCTTCGCTGATTTTATTCCGGATATTCAGAATCCCCAGTGGAACTTTGGCCCTGCGGACAGCATATCCGCCGGCGCCAGGACTCACAATTTAGCTCTTCACGGGCATACCCTAGCCTGGTACAGCCAGTCTCCGCAGTGGATGGTTAACATTATTCCAGGTTTTTTGGCCGGAGGCAGTTTTCTTTCCGGCAATAATTTTTCACGCGGATCCAATCCCGGTCCTGCAAACGGTGATGCGGGGAATGTACAAATGGACAGGGAAACGGCGCAAAGAATTTATTATGATCACATAATCAGCGCCATGCGGCATTATTCATCTGCCGATGTCCGTTATGCATCTTCGCGCCTGGATAACCCGGAAACTTCCGGAGTTTTCAGCCTCAAATCATGGGATGTACTCAATGAAGAAATCAGCGAAACACTGCATTCTTCAATTATCCGAATCTATCCGGATGAATGGAAAAACACTCTGCGAAACACTTCATGGCTTCGCGCAATGAACGGCGATGACTGGGACGACTCTTCGCTAAATTATGTATATCTGCTTTTTAAATACGCCCATATTGCCGTTCCAAATTCCGCAATGGCTGCGAAGTTCAGGGAAAATTATGCTGCACTGCCTGACTATTTGAAACTGGATCATCATGATGAAAACGGCAGCATTGAAAAATATATTGTACCTGAACCGCCTGTCCTTTATTACAATGATTTCAATTTAAATAATCCCACAAAAGCCAAAGCGGTTTATAATATGGTCAGGGAACTGAATATTTTATGGCAGAAAGATCCCCTGTATGACAGCAGAAATCTTGTGGAAGGCATAGGCATGCAGGCTCATTACACAATTTCTGCGTCACTGGAAAAGGAAGTCCGCGCCAGTCTTGAATTGTTTAAAAGCCTTATTGACGAAAAATTGCTTGCAGCCATTGCCATTTCGGAACTTGACATGGTATGCGGCGCAAATGCTCCCGGCGGATTGCTGACAGGTTCTTCCATTCCGAGCCAGGAACAGGCTGACGCTGCAGGTTACCAGTTTGCTCTTTTATATAAACTGTTTGCTGAATATTCACAATACATTGAACGGGTAACTACCTGGGGCTTTGCCGAACCCGGCTGGATGAATCATCTTTTATTGTTCAGAAACATTGACGGGGAAATCTATGCCGCCCCCGCCTATTACGGCGCTTATGATCCCGAAAAATTTATCCGGGAACATTCATATCTGGATTATTTTTTTAAGGGAACCGGGAAATAAATTTCCGGCCCAACAGGAATTTAAATGAAATTGCTTGATCCCGTATTGAACGCAAATGAAGTCAGTAATGTAATTGAGGGAAAAGGTGCCGCCCGCCGTGTTCCCATGGCCATACATGCGTGGATAAACGCAGAAACTTTTGGCAGCCGGGAAAATTTATACCGGGACTTGCTGGAACAATACCCATGTGATTTTGAATTTATCCACCTGAATATGCCAAAGGTTTTTGATGCTCCCCCCGATGATCCATCCTACCGCTGGCTGAATTTCGACAATCCCTTTACCGAAGGAACCGCACTGGACGCTGTAAGCGCTCTTGATGACTGGGCCAAACTGGACAATGTGTTAATGGATTTTCCCAATCCGGATTATCCCGGATTGGTTCCCACTTCGGCTGTAAACGATAATATATACCGCATCGGCCATTGGTGGTACTGGCTTTTTGAAAGACTCTGGTCAATACGGGGAATGGAAAACGCCCTTTGCGATTTTTATGAAAACGGCGATAAGATTCACCGCCTCTTCAGGGCCCTTACTGACTTTTACAAGACTGTTATTAGCCGGGCAAAGAATGAAGCTAAACTTGATGCGATTTATACAAGCGACGACATTGGCATGCAGACCAACCCGTTTTTTTCCCTGGAAATTTTCCGGGAGTTTTTCAAACCCTATTACAGGGAATTAATCGATCATGCCCATAATCTGGGTATGCATTTCTGGCTTCATGCCTGCGGCAATATAAAACCTTTTATTCCGGATTTTATTGAAATCGGCCTTGATGTACTTCATCCAATCCAGAAACATACAATGAAGGAACAGGAAATCGCCGCCGAATACGGCAAAAATATCTGCATCTGGGCCGGCCTTGATGTGCAGCGCATTATCCCATATGGCACTCCGGATGATGTCCGCAGCGAAGTAAGGTTTTTAATGGATACCTATTACCGCAAAGACGGCCGGTTTATCATTACCGCAGGCAATGGCATGACTGCTGATACTCCCCTTGAAAACCTGGAAGCCTTTTTGAATGAATCGCTTAATTATGGGAAAGCCTGCAAATAAAAATGGATGTGTTTGGCGCCTTTTTCGAACTTAAAAAAGGATGCAAATACATCCTTTTTTAATTCATTTTTACATCCTCTCCATTAAATTTTTAATCCAATATGTACAGTCCTTTATCCGGTTTTCATTTGTTTTCCAATCATCAGATAACGGAAATAGTATCCCGTCTTTTGCATTTTTGC
>WRNF01000419.1 GCA_009776715.1 Treponema sp.
AAAGACGCCGCCTGCCAAAAAAAATACCGCGCCTGCGGCGGCAAAGCCTAATGCCGCTATGGCAGCGGCCGCGGCAAAAATGGCAAAACCCCTGAACGATCTGCTCTCCGGGAAACTGCCGCCGGGAAGGACGCCGTCGGCAAATTTTTACATGCAGGCGATGGCGATTGCCATAGAAAATAAAGACGCCGCGCTTCTTTTCAAACTGGGAGCCTGTCGGACTTGTAGATTTTAGTGGTCAAAAACCACTAAAATCTCCGATTTTGAGGCTCCTTACGAAGTTTGCAGAGTAAAAAATGCTCAAAAACGGTGTTTTTTCGCATTTTTTCATTGGAAAGGGCAAAGCCCGACAAACTCCTTGTCCAGATCGTGGACAAAGAAGACAAGGACGAAATTTTCCGCCTACAGATGCTGAAAACGGAGCAGGCAAAAGAGCAGATAGCCACGGAAAAAGCGGAGCGGCTTAAAATAGAAAACGACATTCGTCGGGGCATGTACATAAGCCGGAACGAGTTAAAAAGTTGTTCGGAAAAACTTATGCGGTTCACACTTCGATACTCACGCCGCCTGGCTTAAAACAGCCGACATGCGGGACGCTCTTCCGGAGGGGCCGGGCCGCAGAAACAAGATGCAGAAAATAATAGACGGCGAAATTTACTCGGCGCTGGAAATGATCAAAAAACAGCTTGAGGAATACATAAGCGGCTGATGCCGCTTGACAGTTTAATGCAAAAAAAAACATAATTATAATATAAAGCAAGGAGAAAAAATGCCGGACATATCCAGGTTTTACGGATTGGTTGTTAAAATGTTTTTCAGCAAAGCGGAACATAATCCGCCGCATATCCATGTTTCCTACGGCGAATGTGCCGGAGTGATAAGCCTGGACAGCGGAGAAATGCTGGAAGGCGATTTGCCGCCGCGGGCCTTCAGTATATTAAAAGAATGGTTTGGCCTTCATAAAAACGAACTGCTTGAAATATGGAACAGCCAGCAGTTTAAAAAACTGCCGCCGCTGGAGTGAACGATGTTTCATGCCGTTAAAACTGTAGGAACGCTGCCGGATTTCCGCCTTCACGTTTTTTTCAAAAACGGTGAGGAAAAGGTTTACGACATGCGCCCGCTAATGGAAAAAAACGAAGCTTTTAAGGCGTTTCTGCTGACGCATAAACTTTTTGACCAGGCAAAGGTTGCCGCCGGAGGATACGGCGTATGCTGGAATGAAGATTTGGACATAAGCTGCAATGAATTATACATGAACGGCTCGAACGCAATTGACATGCTATCATAAAAAGCATAATGTTATAAACATAAATACAAAAGAAGTTGCGGAAAAAACCGGTAAAAAAGAAAAAATACTTTGTCCGCATTGTGAAAAAATATTAAAAGAAGATTTTATAGCAATTTCATTTAGCCGTTTATTTGCAAAAAAAGGAGACATGGCAAAATCTGAACGGAAAACAGCTTCATGCCGAGAAAACGGTTTAAAAGGCGGCAGGCCGAAAAAACAAACCGCCGAAACCAAGTAAAAATCCTATAATCCTGAAATAACCTAAATTTTCAAAACCTCCATATATCCTAAACAGCCTTAAATTCATCAAATTGTTATGCGAAACGTTATGCGCAAAATAAAAAAAGCATTAAGCCCTAACTTTTCTCCTTTTTACGTAATATGTACAGATAAAGATGCAAAAAGAGCAACAGATAAAATCAAGAAGCGGTATATTTCACAGCATATTAAACCCAAATAAGTAAAAACAGCTAACTTATATCATCATCACATAGGGATGACTTTTTCCCTATTGTTACGTAAATACGTAATATGTTATACTGTTCCCATGAAGAACAGTTCTCCCCATCCAGATTGGGCATTGGCCTGTAAACGTAAGGGTACAGAATTACGGCTCATACACGGCAGGTATTACCTGTATGAAGTAACCAGCAAATGGAACCCGCAGAAGAAACGCTCTATGAAGATAACCGGCAGGCTCCTGGGCAGCGTCACTGAAAAAGACGGCTTTGTTGAGTCGGATAAAGGGCGGTTGCGCAAACAGCAGCTAAAGGTTGAGAGCATACAGGTAAAAGAATATGGTATTTGCTCCGCAATAGGCGCGTTATTTGCCGATACCGTCAGCGCGCTCAGACAGCATTTTCCCGATTCATGGCAGCGCTTGCTCTCTCTGGCATACGGAAGACTGATCTACCGCTCCCCCCTGAAAAACATGGCCCTTCATTATTCTGCCAGTTACCTTTCCGAGCAGTACAGCGGCGTTGATTTATCCCCGAAATCACTTAAGTTTTTTTTGCGGGAACTGGGGGAAGACCGTCAAAGGATAGTAAGGTTCTGCCGCTCGTTCAAGATATCTGAAGACTGCATACTATTTGATGGGACGGATATATTCAGCCATTCCGAACAGATGGAGTTGCCAAAGTTTAACCGGAGCAAAGTTGGCACATACGATGACATGATGAACCTGATGTGCGTATTTTCAGTTAAGCGCCAAGAGCCGGTTTATTACCGGTTACTGCCAGGCAATATAAAAGATATCAGCGCTTTTAAGCTGTGTTTGCGGGAAAGCGGCATAAAAGACGCCATAATTATAATGGATAAAGGCTTTGCCTCACAGGGCACCATTGAAGCGCTGGAAAACAACGGGTTGCAATTTATCATCCCGCTGCACCGGAATAACGCAATTATCAATTATGAAAAGATACAAGGCGGCGAAAAGCGCCGTTTTGACGGTTATTTCAAATACGAAGGGCGTTATATATGGTATTATACCACTGCCTTGGATGGGAAAAAGTCAGTAACGGTGTTTTTGGATGATGAACTACGCGGCCG
>WRNF01000420.1 GCA_009776715.1 Treponema sp.
AACTGTTAAATGAACCGGGAAACCCGGCGACAACCGATGCGTCCAGGCCGCCAATGTCTATGCCTAATTCCAGCGCGTTAGTTGAAACAACGCCCTGAATTGATCCTTCCCGCAGGCCCCGTTCTATCTCGCGGCGTTCATTGGGCAAAAGCCCGCCCCGGTAAGGTTCAACCCGAATGCGGGAATTGTCCGTAAAAATATTTGCCAAATCTTCGTTCACGTAGGATGCGGTTACCTCTGTTTTAACACGGGAATGGGCAAATAAAATGGTCTTGATGCCTGCTTTCAACAGGGCTATCATCCAGCGGCGGCTTTCGGTAACCGCAGAGCGGCGTATTCCCTGCACCTTGTCCAGCAAGGGCGGGTTGTAGAGGACAATGCGCTTTTCCCCCCTCGGCGCGCCGTTGTTGTCGACAAGGGACACCGGCAGCCCGATAAGCGCCTCTGCAAGTTCCTGCGGGTTGCCTATGGTTGCAGAACAGAGAATAAACTGCGGATGAGCGCCGTAAAAGGCCGCAACCCTGCGAAGCCGGCGGATAATGTTGGCGATATGGCTGCCCAATACGCCCCGGTAGGAATGGGCTTCGTCAATTACAACAAACTTTAAACAGGAAAAAAATTTAATCCATTTTGGGTGATTGGGCAAAATGCCCGCATGCAGCATGTCCGGGTTGGAAATGATAATTCTGCCTGAGTCCCGCGCTGAAATGCGCAGGGATTCAGGGGTGTCGCCGTCGTAGGTGGCAATTTTTAGGTTCAAATCCGCATCGCTGCCGGTTAATTCGTTTAATTCCGACTGCTGATCCTGAGACAGGGCTTTTGTCGGAAACATGTACAGGCACCGTGTGCCGTTGTTGGCAAGCAGGGCATGCAGGCAGGGCAAATTGTAGCAAAGCGTTTTCCCCGAAGCGGTGGGGGTTACCACAACCGCATTTTTTCCTTCCCTCACGAGTTCCCACACCTCCGCCTGATGGGTATACAGCCTGTCAATGCCCTTTTTTTTAAGAGCCCGGGCAATTCTGCTGTCAATATCCTCTGGAAAAGGGACATACACACCGTCTGCTGCCGGCAAAAGGCGGTTTACAACGATATTTTGGGAAAATTCAGAATTTTCCAGCAATAATTCAAGGTTTTCACGGACAGACATAATGGCATAATATCACAGATTTTTTACAAAATCTATCGACAAAACCTATTTTTAAATCTAAAATACAGTATGTATCTGAATAATGCAGAACACTAATTATGCTATTGAATAACAGGAGGCTATGTATGTCTGAAGTTTTATCAATAATTTTAGGCGGAGGAAGAGGAACCCGGCTTTTCCCTTTAACCAAGGAACGCGCAAAACCGGCGGTCCCTTTTGGGGGAAAATTCAGGTTAATTGATATACCGATTTCAAACTGCATAAACGCTAATTTTCGCAATATTTATGTATTAACTCAATTTCTTTCCGCTTCTTTGCATCATCATATTGGCCAAACCTATAATTTCGATTCATTTACCAGCAGTTTTTTGGAAATCCTGGCCGCCGACCAGGGCCTGGTGAACATGAATACCTATATTGGCACGGCCGATGCGGTCCGAAAGAATCTGCACCATTTTAGGACGCAAAAACCTTCTTACTACATTATTCTGTCAGGAGATCAATTGTACCGCATGGACCTAAGAGAAATGTTAAAAAGCCATGTCGATTCCGGAGCGGCTATCACTATCGCCTGCACTCAGGTAAACAGGCAAAATGCCGGTTCATTAGGAATTTTAAAAGTAGACAATGCAAACAGAATAACGGAATTTATTGAAAAACCCGGTCCGGAAAAGGATATTTCAGACTTTAAGGTATCGCCTGCGCTTAAGGTTAATAAAAACGGAGAAGACACGTATCTGGGATCAATGGGTATTTATGTATTCAACAATAAAGCAATGGAAGATTGTTTGGCAAACGATATGGCCGACTTTGGAAAAGAAATTATTCCAAAAGCTATTAACAGTCAAATAGTGAATAGTTACATTTTTAACGGATACTGGGAAGATATTGGCACAATTAAAAATTTTTACGATACCAATATCGATCTGACCAAATTAAAACCCAGTTTTGATTTTTACGACGAGGAACGGCCTATCTACACTCACCGGCGCAATCTGCCTCCTTCCAAAATGAATTTTAGCAACATGAATCAATCCATAGCAGCGGAAGGCTGCATAATCACAAGAGCAACCATCTCTGACTCAATTGTCGGCATCCGGACCATTATCGAAGAGGGGGCAAGTTTAAACGGAGTGATTAGCATGGGCGCGGATTTTTATGAAACAGAAGTGCAAAAAACACAAAACGCCGAAAAAAGAATCCCCAATTTAGGAATTGGCCGGGGAGTAATAATCAAAAATGCCATTATTGATAAAAATGTCCGCATTGGCGAACATTGCCGAATCGGCGTAGACGATTTAAATCGAAGCCCCGGAGATTTCGGCGACTATCACATTATTGACGGTATTATTGTTATTCCAAAAAACACTATTTTGTATCCAGGTACGCATATATAAGCCCCGCGCCTGCTACGCTGCGAACCAACTCTTTGGTAACTTTTGAAGCTGTAGTTAAAAGGCCACGGATTTACACGGATTTACACGGAGGAATATAGATTTCTAGGAGTTGAAGCTGTAGTTAAAAGGCCACGGATTTACACGGATTATCACGGATTATTTTTAAATTTTAATTCTTGAGTCCCCTCCGAAAATTATATTTCGCGTTATTTTCTCTGAAAGCAGCATCCGTAAGTCCTTGCTATATAAGGATTTACAAAATTGCTCATTAAGCATTTTAAGTAAAAAGAGACTTT
>WRNF01000421.1 GCA_009776715.1 Treponema sp.
TAATGGATATACCGGGCAAACTGCATATTTTTCCAATATCACTTATGAATGGCCTTACATGCTATTATACCCAAAAATTTCAGATTTTGGATATAATAGCATATACAATATATATAATAATTACAAAATGCAAATTGGCGTATTAATGCTTGAAATCGGTGCTAATGTAGCTATGCAATATGGCACAGGATCCAGCAATGCATATTTCTACGATGTTCCAAAAGCATTCGTTGCAATGGGGTATAATCCAGCAAAATTGATGAATTTATCAACATTGATGAATTATGATCAAAATAGCGTTTGGAATTCAATTTATTATGGTATGCCGGTATTGGTTAATGCAGATGATGGAAATAACAGTTATACATGGATAATGGATAATTATGCTGCTTCTTCAGATTACTATACTTTTCCAAGTGTTCCGCCTTATTCGCCCATTTTTACCCTTTTTTTTCATTGTAATCTTGGCTGTGGTGGATCTGATGACGGATGGTATTTAGATATGTTTAACGTTAATTCAAATTATAACTACAAATATAATGCACAAATAATTCCTAATATTTCCAATTAGATAGAGATTTTGAAACTGTCCCATTTATGAAAATTCTGTCTTTTAGATAATTGAATTTCAAGATTTCCCAGTATGTTGCTCAAGTTATTTATTCACAAATCCTTAGCGGTATTTGTTGTTACAAAATTGTTAAAACTTTGGTGGGGCATTTTTCATTGCAGCTTCCGCAGGAATTGCACTTTGAATAATCAACAACAGGAATGCCGTTTATTAAACCAATACATTGCAAAGGGCAGGTTTTTACGCATATGCCGCATTTTATGCATGCAGTTTTGCAGGTTTTAAGAATTCCCTGTTTTTCTGTGCTGACGTTAGAGCAAAGGGCAAAAGCTCCTTTTAGATTTGCGCCAATTCCCTTTAATAATTTTTGCGGGCATTCATTTATGCATAAACGGCAGCCGGTACATTTTTTGATATCTACTACAGGCAGGCCTTTTTCCTTATCCAGGGAAATTGCGTCAAATTTACATGCCTTTAAGCAATCGCCAAAACCCATGCAGCCGTAAATGCAAAGTTTAGTGCTGCCAACGGCTATTTTTGCCCCGCGGCAGGATTGTATGCCAGTGTAAACGCCCTTTTGCGGCGCATGAAGCCAGGAACCCTGGCAGGCAAGCACAGAGACAAGCGCCTGAACCGGTTCTCCTGTCTTGCCGGTTATTTCAGAGAGTTTTTCCCTTAGGGAGGCGCCGCCAGGCAGGCAGGAGTTTATGCCTGCTGTTCCTGAAACAATGGCAGTTGCATAGGCATCGCAGCCGGGATATCCGCAGGCGCCGCAGTTTGCGCCGGGCAGAACTGAGCGAATTTGTTCCTGCATTGGATTTTGCGGCACCGCAAAAAAATCACGGAAAAATCCAAGCGCCGCACCAAGAATAAAAGCAATTAATAATGCAAAAACAGCAGTAATTAAAATATAGATCATTGCATCAGCCCTTTAAAACCCATGAAGGCAATTGAAAGCAGAGCGGCTGCCACAAATAAAATTGGCGTTCCTTTTAGGAAAGAAGGAATAGGGCTTGTCCTTAACCTTTTGCGGATTCCTGCAAGCAGCAGCAAAGAAATTAAAAACCCCAATGCAACTCCCAGCGAATAGACAATCGATTCTATAAAAGTATATCCCTTGGAAATTACATCAAAGGTCACCGCCAAAATTGCGCAGTTAGTGGTGATAAGGGCAAGGTAAATGCCCATTGCTCCGTACAATGACGGAACCATTTTTTTTAGGAAGAATTCCACAAATTGAACCAATGCGGCAATCACAAGAATAAAAACAAGTATCTGAAGAAACTCAAGCCCCTGATGGCCTTCNGGAAGCATATTTCTAAAAATGCCGTCCCTNGACAAAACATAATGATACAGCGGATAGGTAACTGCCGTTGCCATTACCGTTACAAAGGTAACCGCTGCCCCCATTCCAACAGATCTGCTTTCATCGGAACTCATGCCGATAAACGGGCACAGGGCAAGAAAACGCATCAGCACCACATTATCGATTAACAGCGCTGTAATAAAAATTTTAAACAGATTCATTTTTCCCCCTCCTTTTGAATGCCTTGTGAATAACATTCTTCGCTTCCAGCCATGGCACAGCCTGCACATGCGGCATCTGTTTTTTCAGCATCAACTGCAGAAGGATCTTTAATTTTTGATTTTAGGAAAGAGTTAAAGGAAATAAACAGGGCAAAAACAAAAAAACCTCCCGGGGGCAGNACAAAGAACAGTATTGGCTGATAACTCGAGGGCAGTACCTGAAAATCAAGGATTGTGCCGCTGCCTAAAATTTCCCGTATCAAAGCAATGCTGCCAAGCACCCATGTAAAACCAAGCCCCATGCCCAGCGCATCGGGAATTGCCTGTTTNACCGGCTTTTTNCAGGAAAAGCCTTCCACNCTGCCCATTATTATGCAATTTACCACAATAAGCGGGATAAAAACCCCTAAATTTTTTGACAAAACNGGAACCCATGCTTTTAACACATAATCAATAATGGTGGTAAAAGCGGCAATAACAATAATAAAAACCGGAATGCGGACGGCGTTAGGAATTAATTTGCGAAAAATACTGATGATAATTTCTGACATAAGCAGGACAAAGGTCATGGAAAGCCCCATGCCTATCCCGTTATACACCGATGTGGTAACTGCAAGAGCAGAACACAGCCCTATCATTAAAATTAACAAAGGGTTTTCCCGGATTAAGCCGTTGGAAAAAATGCCAAACAGAATATTTTTCTTTGTGTTTTTTTTCATTTGC
>WRNF01000422.1 GCA_009776715.1 Treponema sp.
ATTTATGAATATGTCCGATCGATGAAAGATAAATGGGTGTCCCGCCAGGACAGCTACATGAATATGGTTTTTGAAAACAGCGAGGACATAATTCTGCTTTTGGATAAAAACTACCGTATTGTCTACTGTGCGGATATTTTCCTTAAAAAAACCAATAATCCGGATTTTAGTAAAATAAGGAAAAAACATTTTTCTGAAATTTTTATCCAGTTTTGCGATACTGGGTTGATCGAGGAAATAATCGGTTTTTTTAATAATTCAAAAACAGAAAAAAAACCGGTTGTTTTTGATCAGCCGATGAATTTAGGAAATAACAAAGATATTCATCATTTTGAAATCCATTTTACCCCCATGTATAATGAAATGGATGTTTTTCAGGGGGCATTTATTTTATTTAATGACATGACTGAAATAGTTAAAGCAAGGGAAAATATGGAACAAGCAACCCTTGCAAAGTCAAATTTTCTTGCCAATATGAGCCATGAAATACGAACCCCAATGAACGCAATTATTGGCATGACTACAATTGGGTTAAGCGCTGCAAACATTGAACGAAAAAATAACTGCCTGGAAAAAATTTCCAATGCTTCTACCCATTTGCTGGGAATTATTAATGACATTCTTGACATGTCAAAAATTGAAGAAGGTAAAATTGAACTTTTATATACATCATTTAATTTTATGACAATGCTGAACAGTATTACCAATATTTTTGAATATAAAGTTTCTGAAAAAAATCAAAAACTCATTATCAAATCTGATCCGGCAATTCCTGCGTGGATTATTACCGACGAACACAGGCTTGCCCAGGTAATTACCAACCTTATTGGCAATGCAGTTAAATTTACGCCCGATGAAGGAATAATTACCCTTGAAGCAAAACTATTTGATTACCAGGATAACGGCAAAAAATGCATCCTTGAGATTAGCGTAACTGATACGGGCATAGGCATTTCAAAAGAGCAGCAGGAAAAATTATTTAACTCCTTTGTACAGGCAGATTCCAATATTTCCAGAAGATTCGGCGGAACGGGATTAGGCCTGGCCATATCAAAAAAAATCGTAGAAATAATGCACGGTTCCATTCGCATTGAATCGGAGCTTGGCTGCGGGGCATCATTTATTTTTAATATTGTGGTAGATGTACCCGAGCAGGAAATTCAATCCACAGAAGCTGTTCTAGAGGGGTTGGTAAACATAAAAATTGGAGCGGCAAAGTTATCGGGAAAACGCATACTGCTGGCAGAAGACGTAGAAATAAACAGAGAAATCGTTATCGCTCTTCTTGAAGACACGCAGATTGAAATAATTGAAGCAGAAGACGGCAAGCAGGCTTACAACACATTTGCCGCGGATCCGGAAAAATTTGATTTGATATTTATGGACATACATATGCCCAACATTGACGGTTATGAATCTGCAAGGCTAATCCGGGCTATTGATCATCCCTGTGCCTTAACTGTCCCAATAATTGCGATGACGGCCAATGTGTTCAAAGAAGACATAGACAAGTGTTTAAATGCAGGAATGAACGAACATATAGGAAAACCGCTGAACTTCAATGAAGTAACAGCGGTTTTGAAAAAATACTTACTGAAAGAGTAAGGTTATGCTACATAGGATTCCAGTTTAGATTTCCGGCTGGGATGCTGAAGGCGTTTTATAGCTTTCGATTCTATCTGCCGTATCCGTTCCTTGGTAAGATCGAACATATTGCTTAATTCCTTGAGCGACATTTTCTCATACGATCCCAAACCAAAACGGTAACGAAGAATTTCGGCTTCTTTGCTGTCAAGAGTTTCCAGCAATGCGTCTATGTCTTCTTTCAATGATTTTTTAATCAGCAGTTGCTCTGGAACATCATAAGGATTCTTGTCAATAAATATATCCGGGTGCAGGGCATTATTGCCTGTTTTACTGGCAGTATCAAGTGAAATTGCCTCTCGGGATATTGCTATCATATCTTTAATATGTTTTTCTTCCATGTTAAGCAATTGCGCAATTTTTCTTATTTCAGATTCAGAGTTGCCTTTATCGTTAAGCGCTTTTTGCGCTTTTTCTATCTGCATAAGTTCATTTACACGGTTAACAGGCAGCCTGATAAGCCTTGATTTATCGCATATTGCTTTTATGATTGATTGACGAATCCACCAAACAGCATAGGAAATAAAATGATACCCTTTTTCAACATCAAACCTCTGGGCAGCGGTTATTAAACCGGAATTGCCTTCACTAATAAGATCCTCCAGGGGTATCCGGTGTCCCTGATACTTCTTTGCGACATTGACAACAAACCGCAGATTGCTTCTAATAAGCCTGTTTCTTGCTTCTTCATCGCCGTTTGCCGCAGCCCTGGCAATGCATTCCTCTTCTTCCTTACTAAGCAGAGGAATGTTTTTTAATTCATTGAGATACATTCTTAACACATTTTCATCAGAACTTTTGAATGTAACATTTTTTTCTTTTTTTATTTCATTATTCAACTTCATGGTCAACCTCCTAGGTTTTTATACCAAAATAGTAGCAATAACCATGCCAAGCTGTTTTTTTTTACAAAAAAAGACGCTATTGTAATCAATTTTAATGAATAAGGAGTTTATTTGCCCGAAAACCTTAAAAAACTGGCTGAAGGAATCCTAAAAGTGCAGTGTATTTTGACTCATGTGATTAAATTTTCTTAAATTTGTGTCATTTTGACACAGTTAGGCAATGAAAGGCAAAATATCGTAGGGCAAGCCGCTGCACAGCTCCGCGGTGAACCAACTCTTTGGTAACTTTTGAGCAGGGGCTGGGGATCAGGGATCGGGGATCGGG
>WRNF01000423.1 GCA_009776715.1 Treponema sp.
GGCCGTCTAGCCCGAAGCCATGGATTGTTGCAGTCCTGCAAAAATGTACTATTGGCATATTTTTCTGGTTTTGCAGTAAATTTGCAAGAGCCCCCATAAAACAGCTTTTTTCAAAACAAAGTTTTGAAAAAAGCTACCGCTTCCCCTTGCCCAGCGAATGCAGGCTTACAGCAATTGCAGAAAAATATGCCCCGGAACAGCCTTTTGGGGAGCTGCAACAATCCATGCAAGGGCGCACGGCGCTAACCGATAAAAAAAAATTTATTTGAAACATGAATAAAACCATACAGAGCCAATAAATTCCTTAGCGGCCGTCTAGCCCGAAGCCATGGATTGTTGCAGTCCTGCAAAAATGTACTATTGGCATATTTTTCTGGTTTTGCAGTAAATTTGCAAGAGCCCCTATTGACATCAATTTAAAAAAACAGTACGCTAAAAAACGTATATTTCAAAGGAAGCGGGGTGAAAATCCCCTGCTAACCCGTAACTGTAATGAGGAAGATTCCGTCACGGAAACCAGGTGTTTGTATAACTCAAGCCGCTTAAAAGTTTCCCACAAGGCCACTGGGCAACCGGGAAGGCCGATGAAAAAAATGCCTCTAAGCCAGGAAACTTTGGTATACGCGGCTCTGTTGGGGCCGGTTATTTTTTCCAAGCTTCGAGGCAGAGCCTGAGAAAAGCCATGTTCATCAGTCTAAAACAATTCTCCCTATTTGTCCTAGGAGCCTGTCGAACTTGTTGGTTTTTACAGAAAATATCTGTCGGTTATTAGCCGCAAAACCTTCGATTTTGGGGCTCCTTACGGAGTTTGCAAAGTAAAAAATGCTTAAAAACTATGTTTTTTCGCATTTTTTTCATCGGAATAGACAAAGTCCGACAAACTCCTAGTTAGGCTTTTCGTGTTTTGCTGTTAATTTTTACGGCCAAACAAGGTTTTTTCTTGAAAAAGGTGTGTTTTATGAGTAATTTGAAATTCTGCTTACACAGGAATAGAGGCGTAAAAGTTTTTACCGCCCTGTTCTTGGTTTCCATGTTCATCGCTTGTTCTATGGAGGATGAGGAATCCGGAAATTTGAACGGTATATGGAGCAATAATGCTAACGGGTATATCTCCACTATTAAAATTGAAACTTCGTCGAAAACTATTGATTATGCAGACAACTATCAGGGCAAGATTGTAAATTCACCTAATTTTACTGCAGCAAACGGTGTAATCATTATTGAATTTACCAAATACATTAACTGGGATTATTCGAGTGAGCCGTATACATCCAGCGAAAACTTTGAAAAAATCGGAAAGTTTGGGGCATTATACTGGAAACAGCTAAAACCCAATTCAGTTTACATGGCAGATGCATATATTGGCTGGGAGCATGCCATGTTTGATACCATTGAGAATGCAACAGAAAAATTTACTATGGATAATGTCGGTGATTATATTAACTGGAGTATAGTCGGCCCTTATAAAAAATGAACAGCGTTGTGCTTCTTCTGATTTTCTTCATCCCCTTCTTTGTCTTTTCACAGGAAAACCCTGATGAATATGAAGAATCTTTTGAAGAAATTTTTATTGAAGATGACGGAATCACTGTTGTGGGAACCTTGCAGACAAGCCAGCAGATGGCGGTAATTGACAGGAAAGAAATAGAGATGCGAAATGCGGCAGACCTTGCGGCGCTTTTGCAGGAGGCGCTTAATGTCAATATAGTCCGCTACGGGCCATTCGGCAATCAGGCGGGGGTTAATCTGCGGGGTTTTGATTCAAAACGCCTTGCATTTCTGGTGGACGGAGTGCCGGTAAATTCTTCGATAGACGGAAAGTTTGATCTTAACCAAATTGATCTTCATTCCGTTGAACGCATAGAAATAATTTACGGCGGCTCGGATTCAAAGTACAACATTTCAGGCGCTCTTGGCGGCATTGTTAATATTGTCACTGTTAAAAAACAAAATCCCGGGCTTAAGTTTAATGCGGCAATTTCCAATACTTCCGTAATGCCGGGGGAATACCGTGACCGAAACGGCAAAACGCAGCCCCCCCGCTGGGAAGATTTGCTGGATACCCAAAACTATTCCGCTGCGGCGGCTTACGGCAGCAAGGCGTTTTCGTTTACAGTTGCCGCTAATGCTAACCGTGCCGCAAATCATTTTGTTTTTAAGGACTTTTTGCACAATACAAGGCGCAAGGACAATAATGAATTTTGGAACACAGGATTTTCTTCATCGCTGGTTTGGGAATTGCCTGAATTGCAAAAAATAATTGCATCCTCAAATGTATATTACGGCAGCGGAAATTTTCCCGCATCAGGTTTTTCCGCCATTTACGGCACCCAAAACGATCTTTCGCTGTCACAGAAATTAATGCTGGATGCGCCGCGTGCTTTTCACGACAGCCTTTCCTGCGAGGCATCAATTGCCTGGCTTTATAACCGCAGGGACTATTACTCTCCAAACAGCGCATTATCCCGCCACAATCAAAACAGCCTAAATGCCGTTAACCGCTGGAGCTGGTTTCCCGCAGAACCTTTTGTTGTAAGAAGCGGCCTTGATTACCGCCTAATCTTCCTTGATTCAACTGAAATAGGCAGCCGCATCCGCCACGACGGAGGCTTCTACCTGACCCTGGAATACAAGGCGGCTAATGCTTTTATCATTGTTCCATCGGTAAAAACGGTATTTACCGGAACAGGGGAAAAAACAGTTACGGCGGTGCCCAAACTTGGATTGGCATGGAATGTAACAGAAAAAATTGCCTTAAAAAACAACTATTTCCGCATTTTTAAATTTCCGGATTTTGAAGAACTGTATTGGTC
>WRNF01000424.1 GCA_009776715.1 Treponema sp.
ACCGCCCTGCCGGAAGTTGTCAAGGTCGCGAAGGCGCACGGGATACACCCCGCGCTCGTCTGCCTAAAGTGGGCTGTGCAGCGCGGCTCCATCCCCATCCCCTTTTCGGTGCACGAAAAAAATTTCCAGGCTAACTTGCGCTGCGTCACCGAAGATCCCCTGACGGCCGATGAGATGGAACTGCTTAAAAAAGCGGAGCGCGGCTGCCGGCTCGTTAAAGGGCAGGTATTCCTCTGGCCAGGCGCGAAGGGCTGGGAAGAGCTCTGGGATTAAGTTTAGAGTCTACTTGGATATTTTATCACGAACTCATAAAATCAGTAAATAATTAAAGGAATACTGATATGATAATCCCGTTTGTTTTTTTGGTTATCTCTATAGTCGTTGAAATTTTAGGCGTTTTACAGATCACAAAGAAAGCCCAGCGCAGTGCGTTAAACTGGTATTTTTTTGCCATTTGTACAACAATTGCAAGCCAAACCCTAAACATCGCCATGCTTTATTATACGGCATTTTTAGAAGGCGTAACATTAATTGGGTCCAGTTATTCTTTTAGCAACTATAATATATTTTCATCCTCTACGAAACTATTAGTCGTTCCTTTAATTTTCGCGTTTGTCCTTAATTTATCAAAAATGAAATCAAAAGGATTAAAAGTATTGCAGCATATATTAGTCACGGTTAATATAGCCGCTTTTTTGGCATTGGTAATTATAGTAGTTTTGCCTATTGATACGATTCGTGTTTTGTCCTCACCTTCCTTTAGTGTCTGGTTTATTTTGCCTATTATTTTATCGTTTTGTTGCATAATTTATCTGCTATATAAATGGATAAAAGAAGCATCGCTAAAACGCGATCGTATGCAGGCGGTCACAATGACAATTTCGTCAATGATTATATTGTCTTCGTTTTTCGCCATATTGGCTTTCCCAAATTCGTGGGGAGAAGTAATAACATTCATCGGGGCAATGATTTTTATTGTTATATGCAACCATTATGCAAATCAGTATAACAGCTTTAGCTTTAATATAACGAATCTTGCCGGATATGTTTATTCTTCTGTTAAATTGCCTGTTCTTATTCTGGATGTCTCAGGCAATATAATGCTTTGTAACGCAAGTTCGGAAAGTTTTTTCCAGAAAAGCGCCGATCAGATCATCAAATTAAAACTGTTTGACCTGTTTACGTTTGAGAATGGCTTTTCATCGCCAGGGCTTCACAAAAAGGAGGCAATTGTTTTTAACTATGACGCCATTTCCCGTGTTAAAGGGCAGAAATGTCAAATATCCTTTAACTATATTTATGATAAATATGACGAGATGATCTGCACTGTTGCGATAGTCACAGACATTACTGAAAAAGAGAATCTTATCAGGGAACTTAATGAATCAAAAGCCATAATAGAGAAATACAACAGGGAACTTCAGTTTGAGGTTGAAAGGCAAACCGTAAACATTCGCAATCTGCAGGAAGCAATAGTGTATTCAATGAGCGACTTAATAGAAAAAAAAGACGGCTATACAGGCGGACATACCAGGCGTGTAAGTGGATATGTCTCCATTATGCTTGGGGAATTGGCACGGAGGGGATTTTCTTTTACTGAGCCTGAAATTAAACGGGTCGCGGAATCTTCTTTATTGCATGACATGGGAAAAATCGCGATACCTGACAGCATCCTTCTAAAAAACGGAAAATTGACTGCAGATGAGTTTGATGTTATGAAGAGTCATAGCTCTGCCGGGGCGGATTCATTGCAAAAATCCATGCAATTTGCAAAGGATAATAAATTTTTGGAAAACGCTTTTGCAATGGCCAAGCATCACCATGAAAAATGGAATGGCGGCGGTTATCCGGATGGCAAATCCGGCGAGGAAATACCCTTCCTCGCCCGCGTAACCGCCATTGCCGATGTTTACGATGCCCTGCGCTCTGAACGTCCATATAAGGAACCGTTTAGCCGCGAAAAGGCAAAAGCAATCATCCTGGAAGAAAACGGGCACCAATTTGATCCAGATTTGGTAAATGTTTTTTTGTCTGTAGAGCCGGAATTTAATGCGATCTGCGAATCTTATAAATTGATATAAAATTGGGTAACAGAAGGTAGCCTTTAGCTGGTCCAAAAATATGCAAATTTCGCATAATTTACTGTCCAAAAATATGCAAATTTCGCATAATTTACTGTCCAAAAATATGCAAATTTGCTTGAAAATAGGTCGAAAAAGCTGTAAAATTGGCTTATGCTGCAAAGAAAGATACTAAATGATTTAATAGACTGGAAAAAGCGTAAAAAGAACGAATGTCTACTTGTTAAGGGGGCCAGGCAGGTAGGGAAAACCTTTATTATCGATAAGTTTGGTAGGGAGTACTACAAATGCTATATCTACATAAATTTTCTTGAAAATCCGTCCCTAAAAACCATTTTTGAAGAAAGCCTTGAAGCTGCTGAAATTTACAAAAAAATATCGCTCAATTTCCTTAACACGGAATTGGTGATGGGCGACACGCTAATTTTTCTTGATGAAATTCAGGAATGTCCCAATGCGCGTACCGCCTTGAAATTTTTGGCATTGGAAGGCAAATACGATGTGGTAGCCTCCGGCTCGCTATTGGGCATAAATTACAGGGCCGTGTCCTCCGTGCCGGTCGGGTATGAAACCCAGGTTGAAATGCACTCGCTGGATTTTGAAGAGTTTTTGTGGGCAGCCGGCATGAGCGGACAGGCAATTGGCTATGTCAGGGATTATTTTGACCGCCTTGAAAAAATACCCGAATCCATGAATTCGCAGATAATGAAATACCTTAGG
>WRNF01000425.1 GCA_009776715.1 Treponema sp.
TAAACCCAAACTCGGCTGTTTTGCATGAACTTTCTGTCAACAATGCAATTGATAAAAGAATTAATGGTATTCTATTTTTGCTATTCATCGCCAACCCTTGTCTTTATCTTGCCGTCATCAGCATCCCGGTAAAATATAATTTGGCTGTCACCTCCCCTAATCGAGCCAATTGAAGGAGGCTCAGGCTTTACTTCCGGCAAATTTACAACAGGCGCTGCTGGTGGAATATATGCTTTATAGCCAAATGCTGCCGGAATTCCTGATTTTTCGTTTTCCGCGCTTTCTATAGCTAAATCAGGTGTATCAAAATATGCCAGTGTGCACAGGACAGTAAAAGTGTGGCTGTCACCACTGATAGATATGTCAATACTTTTAATCCGCAATTTTTCACTGAAATCGCCTAAAATTTCAAATGAACCAATAAGCTCTCTGTTGTTTGCAGTGTAAGCAATTGTGTAAAATGAACTACTGCCTGAAGGCATTACTTCGGAAACAATAGAAATTCCCTTTTTTAATAATGCTGTAGTAAATTCATTAATCATATTTAACACTGCGCTTTGTCCGGGAAATGAACCAGAAGGAGCGGCATAATAATTATTTGCGGCATTTAAATTAATGGTGATATAAGGTTGACCATTACTGTAGCTAATACTTTGAATATCCTGAGGATAAACGAATTCATATTGGCTAAAAATATCGTGAGTTGCTAGAGCATCAATGCCTTTTAATTGAATCGTTATTAATTGTTCGCTATCATCATTATAATTCCATCTTATTATTTCACCACCCTTGACGACAATATCAGAAGATATACCAGACAAAATCTCTATTGGGTCCGGCAGGTATTTTATTTCCGGCTGCGGTTCAGGCTCAATCGAAACTGCAATGGAAGAGCTTTCAACTTTTTTATTTATGTTTAATACAAGAATTAAAGAGAAAAACAGCAAAACTGTTATTGCAGATATTATAGAGGCAAAAAACCAAACCGGTATTTTTTTTACAAACACGCCATACCAGGCTGGAATTGTTTTTATATAAGAAACCTTTTTCCCCGAAATACCCTCTTTTTCCGGATCAAGAGGAGTTGAAATCGGAGTGTCTTTTTCGACATCGTAACCTATTAGCTCGTCGTCCAGTGTAATGGTTCCGTTTTTTGTAAAATCCCTGTTGTGTACTGCTATAGACGTGTTTGTATAAAAGACAGCCCCTTTATTTAAGATTTTATATTCCGCAAATGTTTCGGCTTCCATTACAGTAACCATGAGCCAGCGCATATTGTTAAAAACAAGCAATTTAAAATCTACCGCTGAATCGGCAGAAAAAGCCGGATGCAGCTTATCAAGCTGTTCCATAACAAAAGCCTGCATCTGCTTTCTTTTTAGTTTTTCGTTTATAGGGATAAAATAAACTTCGTGATCCCGGCGTGGGATTATAATTTTTTTCATGGCGTACATAATCCGATTATTTCTAAACTTTCACCCGCTATAATGCATGTTAATTTTAGCGCCCGCAGCACTTCGTCCTGGATAATTTCCGTTATCGCATAGCTTTCCATTTCTTTTGCAGAGCCAGCCATTTTTTCCCAATTTTCAATATTTCTGTCCGGTTTTATACATTCATTCCTGAATGACTCTGCAATAAAATTTATCGTTTTTACGGTACTGTATTTTATTGCTGCCCTGTTCCATGCACTGAACACAGGTAAAAAGACCTGGGAAAAGCCGAATAAAAAAACACTTATTAAAACAAGGGAGGTTATAACATCAATAAATGTCATATTTGTTTTTTATCTCCATATTGGTTTCTTCAATGGATTTTATAACCTTGTCTTTATATACATCCGCATATAGGTGAATGGCACTTATTCGTGAAACAAGGGCTATTATAATAGAAGATAATAGCAAAATAAGGATTAAAACCGAAAATACGGCGTTTCCCCGATCAGTCCCAGGAATGGATATCCGCATTTATTCCTTCCCCGCCCTGTTTCCCGTCGGCGCCATAGGACATTATTGAAAAGGGCAAATCGTTCTCTCCGGGATTTTTATAGACATAGGCGCCGCCCCAGGGATCCTGGGGTATTTGTCTATCGACATAGGGCCCATCCCATTGTGCAGGGACAGGCGATAAACCCGGCTTTTCCCACAAAGCTTTAATCCCCTGAGCTTCCGTGGGGTACTGGCTGCAGTCCAGATAATAAGATTGAAGCGCCAGGCGGAATGTTTCGATTTGGTTCCGGCAGGAAGCAATCCTGGCCCTATCAATGTATTTAATGGCAGAAAACCCAACTGCAGCCGAAAGAATTAAAATAATGGAAATGGTTACAATTGTTTCAATAAAGGTAAACCCTTTGTCGGCTTTAAGTTTTATTTTCATAAAGAACCTCCCGCAAAAGTGAGTATTGGCAATATAACAGTCACCATGATTATCAATATATATAAACCAGTAAGTACAATAACCGCAGGCTCAATTAACTTTGCGGCAATGTCGCGCGTTTTATTGTCTTTCTTCTCATAATAATCCCTGATACTGCTGCAAATATCGCTTAAATTGCCCTGCATGCCGGCAACTGAAAGCCAGCCCAAAACATAGGGAGAAAAACGTTTTATTTTTGAAAATGCAGCTGAAAATTGAATGCCGGATGCAATATCTTTTTTAACGTTTAAAAGGGCTGCGCCAAATTTTGAACGGGCCAAACTAACGATGCAATGGGAAAGCGCTTCAATTAAAGTTATATTGCTGCGCAAAAGAAAAGACAGAAGGTAAAATATCCTAAACTCGGAGGAATCGTTGTTGAAA
>WRNF01000426.1 GCA_009776715.1 Treponema sp.
TATGCCTTCCCAGCTTTCGGGGGCAACTTTTATCTCGTAATTGCCCATTCCTTCAAGTTGGCCGTTTGTTGTTCCGGCATTGGCTCTTCCCCATGTAATTCTTATTGTGCCAATATCCCTTACCTGGCCTAAATCGACTGCAAAAAATTTGGGGTCGGTTCCTTGATCGCCGGACAACTGATGCTGTGACAATACATAAGCAGCTTCATCGCCGTTTTCACCGTCGAACATTTTATCCGGAGTAAGGTTTTCCGCATATTGCGTTTGACCGGAGCTGTAACCTATCATGTTGTAGGCAAAATTAGGCGCCCTGGGACCTGCGGGGGGGAAGGAGGTGCGGTATATGGAGCTAACAATGGCTTCATCATCGCTAATGATTGTGTATGTCCTTGCTTTTTTGCCGTTAATATTAATGGGATTGTTTGCAATAAATTTATAACCTTCGGCTGCCGTAAGGGTAAATTCAAATTCGTATTCCTGTTGATCTTGATAATTGCCGCCGCTTAAGGTGCCGTTTACTGCCGTTAATTCTGCGGTAAAATTGTCTTCAGGCGCTGCGTAATTAGTTCCAGTATTTGTTAGAGGCGCAGGCTGCCCTGTCGCAGGTTTAGCAAGGGTAATGGTGCCTTGGGTTACTAACTCTTTTGCGCCATAATCCCTTACATAAAGGGATATGTCAAAAAGAGCGTTGCTTGGCATTGTAAAAACAAACACATTATCATTTTCCGTAACCTGAGGAACTGTTCCAGGCGGCAGCAAAACCGGCGTAAAACTCCATCGGTAGAATTCATATGCCGGGTCAATGTCCAGTGTAAGCGTAACAGTGTCTCCCGGCTCAACAGGACTTGGCGGGCTAATGGTAAAATCAACATTTTTACCATCCAATCCGTTGGGAACTACTTCCCCGTCAACGATTAAAATAACAGAACCTTTGACATAGGCTCTTCTGCTGTCGTAGGGGGTTTCATCTTTTAAGAAAAGCGCAACAGTAAGCTCGCAGCCGGGCATTATAAAAGTAAATTTATTGGCGGTTCCTGAGGGGGTTACTTCCGGAGCGACGAAACCTTCTTCAACAGAGATTTCCCATCTGTCAAGCGCATAGACCTCGTTGGTGATATTCAAAGTTAAGGTTACCGTCTGCCCTTCCCTGGCATTTTCCCGGTCAATTTCAAAACTGCCCGCGCCTGGGAAGTTAACGGCGCCCTGGTGAATGGAATATGCTTCTCCAACCACAAAATTTGCGCTTACAACGACATTTTTCTTTGGCATTGTAAATGTGTAATAATCTGTGGTAGAAACCCTTTTTGCAGTTAATCCTTCAATATTGAATGAAAAACTGCCGAGTTCTCCGCTTGTAACATGAAGGCTAATGTTGTCGCCTTCCTTTGCTTTCGCCGGCTCAATGTCAAAATCGCCGGCTCCTTGCGGTTCAATAGTGCCTTTTTTAATGGTGTAAGAAACTTCTTTAGTAGACTCAGTTTTTTTACAGGCAGAGAAGGCAAATGTTCCAAAGATCATGGCTAAAACTAGTGTTCCAACCATGAACCGTTTAATGTAAGTGATTTTCATCATACATTCCTCCGAAATTATAGATATCTTTAAAATATTTTAGCGCCGATCTATTCAAAATTACAAAATAAACCAACGCCTTTTAATATAAATATATCATAATTTTAAAATATTTCAAGTGTTTGTTATATTTTTTTTGCTTTTCCTGAAATTTATTCCAAATTCTTCGCCTCGTCCGGTTACGAAGGGAATTTTTTTTATTTTTTATGCAGGGCGGCAAAAAACGCAAATTCGGGTTGAAAAAAATTTAGAAATATGCTATATTTCACATATAGACCTGTCTGTTGTACAGGCAAAAAACTTTAAGTATCCGGAGGATATATATGAAAAAAAGAATTTATCCGGCTTTTGCCGTGATTGCAATTCTATTAACGGTGATCTTTACCGCTTGCGGCGATAATGGATCCACAAAAAAACCTGCTCCTGTATTCAATGTTTTTATTATTGAAACCGGCGGCGGGCAAGTTACCGCAACGCCGAATAAAGGCAAAGAGAATACCCTGATTACCCTTAACATTGTGTTCAATGCAGAGGAACTGGCGCTTGCTTCTTTGTCTGTTATAGACGCTGACGGTAATGACATTGAGTATAATGCAGCCGCCAGGACATTTAAAATGCCTAAATCCAATGTGTATGTTACCGCATCGTTTATAGAGAAAAAGGATCCGCATCCAATAACCGTGAATGAAGCGGAACACGGCGAAATTTTATCCAGCCATACTGAAGCGCAGGAGGGGATTGAAATTACCATCACCCTGAATGAGCAATTGGGGTATTTCTATGAAGAAGAAACCCTTGTAATACGGAAGGAAAGCGGCGGAACTGTCCAAACTACTCCAAAGGGAAGCAGCGGGCTGGTATTTACCTTTTGGATGCCCNATGAAGCTGTTACTGTAGAAGCAGTTTTTGTCAGGGATGATGCNTTGCAATTTACCATTGACCGTGATACCCCGGAAGATGGAGGCCGCTTTGTCGGTCTTCCCACCAAGNCTGAATGGGAAGATACGGTTACCCTTGAACTGGAGATAGACTATGGCTACCGCTACACAACTGACAGCATTCTGGTGTACAAAACAGCCGATGCAGGCAAAACCCCGCTTGAATTAACCGCAGTAACGGGGCAGGAACTTACCTGGACCTTTGCCATGCCAATGGAACCGGTTACTGTTGTTGCGGACTGGACCAAAATTCCGGTGTTTACCATTACTGTAGACAATTCAGCCATTG
>WRNF01000427.1 GCA_009776715.1 Treponema sp.
CGGACAAAAAGGAAAAAGCGGTTGCGGTTAACAACGTTACCGTGCAGGCCGGCAGGGCGGTAACGGCCTCCGACCTTTGCCTGACCCGGACAGGCTCCATTACCGGGCGGGTCTCGCAGAACAACTCCGCAACGGGCAACTACGGGTTTCTGGTCTGCGTTGCCGGAACCTCGTACATGGCCGTTACCGCCGACAACGGAAGTTTCACGATAGACGACATTCCCGCAGGCGGCAATTACCTGATCATCATTATGAAGGGGAACTGGACCGCGCTGTGGTCAACCGAAACGGTAACCGTAAGGGGAGGGGAGGCCACAGCCCTCGGCCCCGATCCCAATGTGATAAGCGTTACCGGCGATAGCGGCGGCCTTTTATGGCAGGGCGAATACCCAAGCGAGGCGGCGCTGATTGCTGACAAAGGCAGCCCCCAGCCGAACTGGGCCTATTTCAACACCGCCGATAAAACTTCGTATATCTGGAACGGAACCGCCTGGGACAAGCTGGCCGTTTCCGGCGAGAAAGGCGATCCCGGCGACCCCGGCAAGGACGGTGCCAGCGGGTCATCGCCGTTTATTGGTGAGAACGGCAACTGGTGGATAGGCGATTATGACACAGAGATAAAAGCGCAGGGGGAAAACGGCGAAAACGGCGAGAATGGCGCCAACGGCGTAACCCCGCACATAGGCCTTAACGGCAACTGGTGGATAGGAAGCGAGGATACCGGAGTAACGGCCCAGGGCGGCGAAGGCGGAACAGGCGGCGGCGGCATTGAAGCCGTCCGTCTAATCATTGACCAGGCCCTTGCCGCCGGCGGCGCCAACGACGGCAGCTCTCCCGAAAAAGCCCTTACCTTAAGTTTCGCCGGCTCCGGCCTTGACCTGTTCGACGACATTGCCATGAAGGCCCTGTTCTACGGTATCAAAGACTACTATGTAAACCTGGACCTTACAGGCGTAAAAGGAGAAGTGTTTGCTTTTTACCCCTTAAGCGCCGACATAGACAAGTCCAAAATAATTTCCCTTACCCTGGACAGTGCCGTAAAGGAGATAGTATCTACTAATTCAAACCAAGCTTTTATAGGTTATTCTGGAATGAAAAGTATTACCGCACCAGGTGTCAAAATTATACGTGAAAGAGCCTTACAGAACTGCTACAGCCTTGAAAGCGTGAGCTTCCCGGCTGCGGAAAGCATTGGCGCTTATGCCTTTCAGAACTGCTACAGCCTTACAAGCGTGAGCTTCCCGGTTGCGGAAAGCATTGGGGAAAGGGCTTTCTCTGGCTGCGCCGGCCTTGAAAGCGTGAGCTTCCCGTTAGCGGAAAGCATTGGCTATTATGCCTTCTACGGCTGCGCCGGCCTTGAAAGCGTGAGCTTCCCTAATGTAAAGATATTTGGGAATGGGGTATTTTCGAGTACAGTAAACACAACTCTTGTTATCACAATGGGTTCTACCGCTCCTGTGGTGGGAATAAACACATTCGCATCCATTACGTATCCAAAAACTGTCACTGTAAAAGTTCCGCCAACTCCTACACCTACTGGCTATGGCAGCATACCGGGTGTTTATTCAGGTTCTGATAATACGCAAAATTGGGGCAACGCTTTCAGGGGTATGGGCTGGGATGGAACCAATTACCTTACAAGTTCCGTTAACAGTAATATCACATTGAATATTGAGTTTATTGAGTGAGGGGGGAAGAAAGGTAACAGGGAGCAGGTAACAGGTATCGGGGGTAGGGGGGTAAGGAGAAAAAGTATTTTAAAGCTGTTTAGTGTTAATGAAAAAAGCTTGTTTTTCTATTTGTTTTCACTGTATTGGCTGATAATTACAGTTAATAGGGAATTTTTTATAATGGATGGAAAACAATAGGAAGGGCATATTATGAATATATTTTCAGATTTCTATCGGTTTTATATTTTTGCAATTAATGATATGATATTTGTATAAATTTACTTGATAATATAAATAAATTATGGAATAATAAATATGAAGGAGTTAATATAATGGAAAACATTATAAGGCTAAAGGATTATGTCCCTTTCTTTCAAACAGTTTCATGGATTTTTTTTGTTTCTATCGTTTTTTTTATTTATAGAAGCTCAATTAAGGATTTAATTAAGGATTTTTCAGAAAGAATAAAAAAAGGAAGTTCACTTAAAGTAGGGCCATTCGAAATTGGTGGGGATTTGACTTCATTACAATCTGCCGACATAATGCTAAATAATATAAAAGAAAGCACTAATGGTGATGAAAGAGAGAAAAATAGAATCAAAATTTATAAGATAAATAAAGGATTATTTTTAACACATATTTTAGTTCCGTCTAAAAAATTTGGTTATTATGATATCTATATTTATTTAATTGAACATAAATCGAAAAATTATTCGGAAATTAAATATGCTGAATTTTTCTTTGGCCATGTGTGGAATAATAAAATATTTAGAATAAAAAATGAAAATAAATTAATAGGAATAATTGCCTCGGCAAATTTCCCTTTTTTATGCACTTGTCATGTAATATTTAAAGACGGTACAGGAATTGATTTATATAGGTATATTGATTTTGAAACGAAAAGAAAAGACATTCCTGATATTTAGGAAAATACATCAAATAAACAAAAATATATTTGTGAAGTACATTTCTAAAAATTATATTATTTTGGTATTTTAAAAATAATGCCTAACTACAATAAATGCAGAAATGTATGCCCCAAATAAGGTAACACTGGGTGCCGGAGGCAAGCGCGCCGTACTTGTACGGTGCGCTTGGCCTCCGGCAGGCCC
>WRNF01000428.1 GCA_009776715.1 Treponema sp.
CCGCCGCATGTAAGAATATAGTGTTTATATGCCATTTTTTCCTCCGTTTATTTCAATATATCAAGAGCCGGACGATCCAAAATGCAGTCATTAAGGAGTTCCTTGCCGATAATGTGCTTTTGAATGATATCTTTAGCCATCGAGCTGTCTACCATGCCGTAAATAACGCTTGGCATTCCAGGCGCAATAACCTCAACCGTAGGTTCAGAGTGGCACAAACCCATGCAGCCGGTCTGCCGCACTGCCACGCTGTCTGTCAGTTTATTATCTTCCAGCCCGGAAATAAAAGCATCAAGGCTCTGTTTTGCACCGGCTGCAATTCCGCAGGTTCCCATTCCTATAATTACCTGAATTTCCTTGCCTTCGGAATCCCGTTTTTGCAAGTCCTTTTTTTTGGAGTTACGCAAATTCCGCAGTTCCTCCAGTGTCATTTTTGCCATTATACTCTCCTTAAAGTTTAAATCCTTTATAAGCCCTGATACTTGGCGATAATGCCAGGGATCATATCCTTGGTAAGTTTGCCATAGGTATCATTGCCAACTGTCAATACCGGCGCAAGGCCGCAGCACCCCACACAGCGGACCGGATCAACCGAAAATTGCCCGTCTTCGGTAACTCCGTCAGGCGCAAGCCCAAGCAAATTGCGGGTTTCGTCAATAAGGTCCTGCCCTCCCTTTAGGTAACAAGCCGTTCCCAGGCAAATCGAAATTTTGTGTTTCCCCGGTTTGGCAGTTTTGAAAAAATGGTAAAAGGTAATTACTCCGTATATTCTTGCAAGAGGTATCCCCGTAAGACGGGAAAGCCGTTCCGCCGCTTCCCTGGAAATAAAACCGTAAATTTCCTGTGTTTTATGAAGTATCATAATCAAACTCCCAGGTTTTACTTTCCATTCGTCAATAAAAGAGAGTAATTCCTGCGGAAAATCAATATCCGCATCCGCATTTTCATTTATCATATAAACCTCCGTTGATATCATTCTTACTGTAATACTATCATATTTGTAAAATTATTGCAAGCGGAAATTGAATCGGCAAGCCGGGCTTTTGGGCATTTTTTTGTAATGAAGAATATTGCTGTTGGGCTGATAAACGGCTGTCTTTATCAGATACCAATTTTATTTCGAGCTACCCCCTCTAAATTATTTCTCGCATATAGACAACTGAATAGTTACAAATATTCAAAAGAAGAACCAAAACTACAGCCCCAGCAGGCATTGATTCAGCACATTTTCTAAATATTCCTGTTTGCCGCTAAGAAGGCCGGTCTTGCCGTACCCTGCTTTTATGCCAATTTCTGCAAGCTGCGCAAAGCTAAGCTCTCCTTTTTTAAACTGCGCGCCATCATCTGCGTTAAACGAAGAGTAGCGTTTTTTTACAAAGGCGGGTATCCTGCCGTCGCTGATGATCCGGTGGGCAGCTTCAAGCCCGGCGGCAAAAGCATCCATCCCGCCGATGTGCGCGATGAAAAGGTCGGCAGGGTCAACGGAATTGCGGCGGATTTTTGCGTCAAAGTTGAGGCCGCCTGTTGTAAAGCCGCCTGCCTTAAGAATGGCATACATTGCCAGAGCGGTTTCGTAATAACTTACAGGAAATTGATCGGTGTCCCAGCCGTTACGGCTGTCGCCCCGGTTTGCATCCACCGAACCAAGCAAGCCGGCGGCAGCGGCGGTTTCAAGTTCGTGGGCGAAATCGTGCCCGGCAAGCTCGGCATGGTTTGCCTCAATATTTAACTTAAAATCCTTGTCCAGGCTGTAATGCCGCAAAAAGCCGATGACGGTTTCGGCATCAAAATCGTACTGGTGTTTAGTTGGTTCCATAGGTTTTGGTTCAATGTAAAAAAAGCCTTTAAAGCCCTGTTTCCGCGCATAATCCCTTGCCATGATTAAAAAGCGGGCAAGATGCTCTTTTTCTTTTTTCAGATCGGTGTTAAGAAGGCTCATATAACCTTCTCTTCCGCCCCAAAATGTATAACCAAGCCCTCCAAGTTCAATGGTTGCATCAATAGCGGCTTTTACCTGTGCTGCGGCAAGGGCAACCACGCCAAACTCAGGATTAGTTGCCGCGCCGTTCATGTAACGGGGGTGGCTGAATAAATTTGCTGTTCCCCACAAAAGTTTTACGCCTGCGGTTTTCTGGAGTTTTTTTGCCTTGGCAACCATTGCAAAAAGATTTTTCTCGCTTTGTGCAGGAGTCGCTCCTTCGGGAGCAATGTCACGGTCATGGAAACAGTAAAAACCAACGCCAAGTTTTGCAAAAAATTCAAAGGCAGCATCCATTTTCCGTTCTGCTGCATCCATCGGCGATCCGGCTTCGGCAATCCAGGGATAGGCATGGGTGGCTGAACCAAAAGGATCGGCGCCGTCTGCGCAGAAACTGTGCCAGTAAGCAACGGCAAAACGCAAATGGTCTTTCATCTTTTTTTTGCCGATTTTTTTTTCGGCATCGTAATACTTAAAAGCCAAAGGATTATCACTCTTTGGCCCTTCGTATTTTATGCCAGTTATTTTTGGAAAATATTCCTTCATATAAGTCCTCCGTAAAACATTCTAAATTTGCATTAATTGTACATTATGTCTTATTTATTCCATATTTTCAAGAAGAAACATTCTTGTTTCAGCAATTCTCAGTTTAAATATTGATATTCCGGTATATAAAAACTGCTCTTTGCTATTTGCTAACCAATGTCAACAAGTTAAGAGAAAAGTATTAGAAAATAATCACGCAGAGGCGCAGAGATCGCAGAGACGCAAAGCTGTTGTTCGGTATTTTTTTCTTAAAAT
>WRNF01000429.1 GCA_009776715.1 Treponema sp.
GGTATTATACCCTTTATTACCTACTCCAGCGGGTCGGTAAGGATTTCGACTGTATCATTAAAAATAGCTACCGTATGTTCCCAATGGGCAGAAATATTTCCGTCTTGAGTACGGACAGTCCATTCGTCATCATCAAGCACAACATCGCCGGTTCCAATGTTTATCATCGGCTCTATGGCAAAAACCATGCCGTTGCGCAGGCGGGGATTGGGGCCGTGAGGGTAATTAGGCACTTGAGGATCCTCGTGTAAATCAAAACCGACGCCGTGGCCGCAGTATTCATGCACAATGCCGTAACCGCGAGCTTTGGCATGGCTTTCCACCGCGCGGGAAACCTGCAATAGACGGCAGCCTGCTTTAATTGCGGCAATGCCGCAGTAAAGACATTCTCTTGTAGTAACATTCAGATTATGCACAGCAGGGCTTACCTTGTCCGCTTCAACACTAATCGCCTGGTCGCTGATAAATCCGTCCAGGTTTATTCCGCAGTCAAGCCCTATTAAATCGCCGTTCTGTATCCTGCGCTTTGAAGGAATGCCGTGAATAACTTCATCGTTGATGGATATGCAAATTGATGCAGGGAAAGGGTTATCGGAACTGCCGTATCCCAGGAAAACAGGTTTCCCGCCTGCCTTCTTTATCCAGTCAAAAACCCAGCGGTCAATTTCGATTGTTTGCACCCCCGGTTTTACCAAGGGAATCAGATCGCGGTACATTGCAGACAGCATTTTGCATGATTTTCGGATGCCGTCAATTTGTTTTTCTGTTTTTAGCCTAATCAATTTTTTCTCCTAAAACCCCCAAATCCTGTAATTGTTCCTTGCATTTATTCCATATTTCATCATCTACCTGTTTACGCAGCCTTTGCTGGGCAATTTCTATAATAAATTTTTCAATTTCCGGAGCAAAGAGCCGAAAATAGGGTTTCCTTCGTTCCTCGCGCATAATTTTTATCAACAACATAATTGCTTCAAAACAATGCAAACGTCTGTCAAGTTCTTCGGCAAGAAAGAAACAGCAATCCATCCAGTCTCCTCTGCCCAAGTATTGTTCTATAGGAAAACCTATGCCCCCATTTTTTCTCCAAATGGCTATAGCTTCATCTTCTTCAAGATGCAATAATTCATAAAAAATCAGTTTAGCCTGGCTTACAGGATCATCTTCTTGTTCACGCAGCCATTCACGGTAATTAAAACCGTTTTTGTAAGCGAAATGAGCATACATTTTATCATATTCAAAACGGCGCTGCTCACTGGACAATGTTTTATACGCAATAAGGAGCCTGCGCATCATTTTTTCTGCGTCTTTTCCTGCAATATCCGGATGCAGCCGTTTTGCTTTTTTCCGAAAAGCTTTTTTTATTTCGTTAAGAGAGGCATCCCGGTTTACTCCAAGTAGTTCATAATATCCGTTCATTGCAGTTTTAAAATCATAACATATTTTTCCAGAAAAAATCAATCAAAATACGGTTTTTTCACCATGTATGGTGACATCATATGACAAACCTTTACAAAATCCTAGCCTGCCTATTCAAAATCGCCTGTGTCTTTTGCATGATCAAACTGAATGTTTATTGTATCGACGATATTATTATGCAAGGATATAAGGCTTTTTAATGATGATCTTCGATGGTTATCGGAATTTCTCTCGGTATCTGGAATTAAAAGCTGGTATTCGGCAATATTGAGCGCTTTTGCCAGTTTTGTTATGGTTTTGGCGCTTACCCACCTTCTGCAGCCTTCAATGTCATTTAAGGTTTGAGCAGATAAGCCCGCTTTTTCAGCTAATTTTTCCTGAGAATANTCATAATTTTTTCGGTGTTTTTTTATATTTTTGGCAAGAATTCTTCGAATAGGTTCTGTATCTATATGCATACTAATAGAATTTTAGGATTTATTGATTCCTTAACAACTTGCTAAAATAACTACATTATACACTTGCTATTAGCAAGGATTTAATGTATAATAAGCATGTGTGCTTACATAATTAGGAGAAAAAACTATGAAAAAACCTCATCTTAAGGAGCAAACGCAATGAAAAAACTAGCTTCTGCTGCCCTGTTTTTGCTTTTTTCAACAAGCCTTTTTGCCCAGGGCAATCCGCCTGAAATTTATTCCCCGCCGCAGAAATTCGCCCTGGTGATAGGCAACGGCGATTATTCCGGCGGGCTTTCTTCGCTGGCCAATCCGGAAAACGACGCGCGGGATGTTGCGGCGGTTCTGGAATACCTGGGCTTTACGGTTGACACGGTTATTAACAGCACATTAATTCAGATTGACGAGGCGGTGCTTAGGTTGCATGAGCGGCTGAGCGAGGACAAAAATTCCTACGGCTTTTTCTTTTACGCCGGCCACGGGGTGGGGAATAAAATTAGCAAATAGCAGGGAGAAATGAGCAAATAGCAAATAGCAGGGAGAAATTAGCAAAGAGAAAAGGGAAGAAAGAAAAAAAGAACAGAGAACAAAGAACAGAGAACAAAGAACAGAGAACAGGGTTGTTGTTAGAAAGCGCAGCGTGGTGTTTTCATGGTTAGGTTGCGGACAACAATTCCCTGCCCCCCCATTCCCCGATCCCTGATCCCTGACATAGATATAAGAGGAGCATTGTATGTTTACGAAAAAAATGAAAAAAAGAGACGCTGTATGCAGCGGGTTCTTCGGGTTCGCGGCTGTTGCCGTGATTTTTGGAATTTTGACCTTTACGCTGGGATCTTGCGGGCAAGGGGCGGATGAGGGGCCGAAAAAAGCGGCTACGCCTGTGGCGTACCCGCCGGGAGGG
>WRNF01000430.1 GCA_009776715.1 Treponema sp.
TTTTAATTAATTCTGATTAATCAGTGTAAATCCGTGGAAAATCTGTGCTAATCCGTGGGTTTTTCTTTAATTTCATAAAAGTTACCTTGTAGATGGTTCGCCGCAGAGCGGAGCGGCAGCTTACCTCCTGAGCAGTTTTAATTTTTCTTCGGCGAGCGCGCTGTCGCTTGCTATTTTCGGCGGGCCGGTTGCGCGTCCGCTTTTCCGCTTGAAACTGTCAAACGGCAGGGCTTCATCGCAAAATTTCTCAACGCCCTTCGCCATGAAACCGACAAACCCCCGGTATTCGCAGCCGCAGAGGTCGAATTCCTGCGAGTTTTTGATTTTTCCGTAGTTTTACATCGCTTTCAGCGAAACGCAGTCTGGGTACACCCCCATGATGTTCATAAGGGCGGACGATTCGTCCGGGGACAGGCTCAGTGCCGTCTTTTGGAACGGGGGCCCTATTTTGAGTGCGTTGAACCCCAGGCGGAGGTTTTCCAGCCTCCGCGCAAAATCCGCGGCTGAGGGGTTAAGCTTTTCGGAAAGGGAATGAAAATCTATGGCTTGTTTTTGGGATTCTGAAAAAAAAGAACCGGCATTATTTTTATCATGCTCTTTATTTTTATCATGATCTTTTGATATAGATATATTATTATTATTGTGTAAAGTTTCTTTACGAGTTGGTAAAGTTTCTTTACGAGTTTTTTCCTCTACTGGTAAAGTTTCTTTACGGGTTTTTTTTGTTTTTTATGGTTTTTCCGTCTTTTTTTATGATTATTTTCATAATCAATCAAAATTTTATGAATTTCATCATAATTTCGCATAACATTGCGCATAACAGTTCGGTTTTCGCATAACGTAAACCTCGTTTCCGCCTTGACATATTTTAAGTATTGATGTATTATTGCCAATAAGGAGAATATGGAAGGCATGACAATCACTGAAATGGCTGCTAAATTAAAAATACCTAGAAATACGGTAAAACGGCGGATTCTCCGCGGCGGGTATAAACCCATAACCAAAGATGCCGTATATTCCGTTGATGTTTTTGAAGCGATCCGCAGCGTCCCGCCCAAGGGCAGGCCCTGGAAAACACCGGAAAAACAGGCGTAGAATTCTTTCAATAAAAACAAAATACCCTAAAACAGCCGCTTGACAGCCTGTATCCGCTGGGATACAATAAAACAAAGACGGATGTACGGGAAACTGAAACCTTCCATTCCTGGATAAGCGCCCTGACGGACAGAAAAGCCCGTAATATTATCAATGCCCGTATCCGCCGTGTTTCCGGCGGCAATTTTGGAAACACCAAATCGGTCGGAGATAATGTTTCCGAACTTATTATTGATTTTGGTACCGGTTACCGGGTTTATTTCACCCAAAGAAGCAGGAAAATTATTCTCTTGCTCTGCGGCGGCGATAAATCCACGCAAAGCAGGGACATTGAAGAAGCGAAAAAACTCGCTAAAAACATTGCGGAGGTTTAACATGAAACCTGTTAAAACAACAGTTTGGGACCCGGCGGAGTACATTGAAACCGAAGAAGATGCCGCTGTATACTTAGAAGACATATTGCAAAGGCTTGGTTAAATTCTTCCATTGTTTCAAAAGCAAAACAGCTATCGTCTTTAGGACACTCTTTCATTTTCTTCTCCTTCAGTGTTAATAATTTTTTTCCCTCTTTTTCCCTGATTGCCTTGAATATTTTCATTGCCCATCCTCCAATATGAGAACGTCGGCCCCGGCCGCTAAACCGCAGGCGTAATGTTTGCTGGCCTTTATGCTGCGCACCTGAGCGTCGTCTTTCCATGCCCCCGCCGCCGTCAGAGCGTCCATGACCGCTTTGAGCAGGTTGTCAAGGTCGGGCTTCTTCATCAAGCCCCTCTCCTACGAGGCTGTGTACCCCCCGACACCCTCGACAAACTGCTGCGGGCCAGGCGGGGGAGGCCGCCGAAAAAACAAGCCTAAGCCGTAAGCACCGCACAAAGAAAACAGAAATTTCTTTGCAAAACGCTTGGCATTTTGTCGATTATATTCTACACTGTAAACATGAAGGAAATTAGCAGATCGACAGTCTACGCCAAATGGATTAAAAAACTGAAAGACAGGGTTGGCTAGGCTCTTATTCTTGCAAGGGTTGACCGTTTTGCATACGGAAACCCCGGCAACTGCCGTTTCCTGGGAGATATATCCGAACTGCATATTGATTACGGCCTCGGTTACCGCGTCTATTTCAAAGATGACGGAAGGAAGATTATTATACTCCTTTGCGGCGGGGACAAATCTTCCCAATAGGAAGACATAGAAAAGGTCAGAAAAATAGCCAAACTTTACGAGGAAAAATAACATGGAAGAAGAAAAAATCACCTTTGCAAAATGTGACCCGGCAGAAGACATTGAAACAAAAGAAGACGTTACCGCCCTGCTTGAAGTTGCTCTTGAGGAAAACGATCCCGAATTTCTATTAAGGGCTATCGGGTATATAGCCCGCTCTAAAGGCATGGCGCAAATTGCCAAAGAATTAAAGATAGACCGCACGGGCTTGTACAAATCGCTTGCTCCGGACGGCAACCCTTCATTCAAGACAGTGTTCAAACTGCTTGACATTCTCGGCCTGCGGGTGAAGCTGGAGCCGAAAGCAGCGTAAGGCCGCCGAAAAAAACCTGGCTTTTTTCGGGCTGCAAATAATTTTCATTATAACCCATTGCAAAACCGGCGCGGATGCGCGACAATAGAGGCATGTGGAAAACATAATCGGCAAACTGGACGATATAAACAAG
>WRNF01000431.1 GCA_009776715.1 Treponema sp.
GGTTCGGGACCAAGAGGCCGCCGGTTCAAATCCGGCCTGCCCGACATACGGGGGCTTGTAATTCTTTATCCTGTAAGGAATTAGCGGTTTTTTAGCTTTATTTGTCGATAATATATTAGAGGCATGAGGTCAACCGGAGGTCAACCATTATGGAAAAATTACCGTATCATGTGTTTAAAAAATCAAAAAAAACAAAAGATGGAAAAAAATTTTACCGCTGGTATTATTACTATTTAGAACCTCAAACCGGGAAAAAAATCCAAAAAGCCTGCCCAAATTGCAGAAACAGATCGGATGCGGAAAACTACATAAGAACAATTCCTCTCCTTACTGTGCCGGGCGCGAAAAATCCCAATATTACTGTCGGTGAAATTGCTAAACAAATGTACATACCCGGGTCGGCCCATGTTGACCGCCGCCGCCAGCTTGGAAAATCTATTGAAATTGAAACAATGCTGGAATCGCGCAGGTACATAAAAAACATTATTAATCAATGGGGGAAACAGCCTCTAAAGGACATAGAGGCCGATGATGTGATAAATTATCTTTTTAATGTTTCCCGATCCGGCTCATGGAAAAACCGCTTCATACAGATTTTCAGAGAAATTTATGAAGAAGCCACCCGTCATGGCTGCAAATTACTACCGCCTGTTTTCCCTTCATTCGCACGTAATGTGAAAAAAGGGGATATTTTTACAAGCGCGGAATTGACGGCGTTTTTTAAGCCCGAAAATTTTCCAGATTACCAGTTTTATGTTTTTTTCCTTCTTTCCCTTTCTGCGGGGTTGCGGCTGGGGGAAGCGCGGGCAGTAAGGTATAAACAAATAAATTTTGAAAGAAAACTCTTAATCATTGACGGATTTTGCAAAGCCGATGGCTTAAGAACCAATTATAATAAAAAAGGGAATGAAGCTCATCCGAATTTCCGTGCTGTTTACCTTCCCGATTTCACTCTTGACCGCCTTTCTGAATTAACAAATAAAACCCCCGCACCCAACCCTGATGATTTTATTTTTATTATAAACGGCAAAGCAATAAGCAAAGAATATGCTGAATCAGTTTTTAAGAAAAGTTTAGTAAAAGCGGGGTTGGCTTTATCTGCAAAACAACTTAAAGAAAAAGGAGTTGAAACAGCCATAGCCCCCAAAGCTGTTTTTATTCCTGGCGGACGTAAATTAACTCCCCATTCCCTTCGTTTTACTTATATTTCCCGGATGCGGCGGGAACTTTCCGCAAAAGAATTACAACCGTTTACCGGGCATTCGTCAACCGAGATGGTCGAATATTACAATCAAAAAGATTTAGAACAGATAGTTGAAAGTTTGCCTAATGCTGAGGTTGCTCTTGGACGATTGTTAAATTTTATCACAGCAAACACACCCTATTCTGTAGGGTAGAAAATGAATGATTTAACGATTCCTCAACGGATTGAAGAAAATCAAGCCAAAACAAGACTAATATAACACCCCGCTCCTCCCCCTTTCCCGCTGCCGTGCTGAGCTGTTTTCCGGCCTTTTTTTGACCTCCCCCGTTATTTTCCCCCCTGTTTTCAGAACGATTTTAAGGAATGCAAAAACTCTTGTTTTAGGTATATTTCTGCATGGATTTTCATTTCTTAAAACTGTTCTTAAATATTGATAATTATATTAAATATATTTTCTCGTAATTCTATATATAATATAGAATTACGAGAGTAAAATAACCGGTAAAGAGGTAAAGGATTTATAGGCTTTTATATCTCATTTACAAGAAATAAAAAAAACATTATTGTTTATCAATATTTTTTTATTCTATAAAAGGGAAAGATAAAGCGTTAATATTCCTTTACTCTTTTACTGGTTTCTTTACCTGTAAAATTAAAAGATTTTATTAATTCCCCTGTATAGTACAAGACAAAAAAAATTTTTAAGGTACTGTCTGCCCCCACCCCCCTATGCAATTATTCGGCGGGGAGTCCGATTAAGCGTTTGCCTGCCTTTTTTTTAATCAGCCTTACAAAAAAATAACAATGTCTTACATAAGTTAATAGCTAACTGTTAGTTATTTGATTATCCTTACAGAAAAATCTATGGAAGTAAAACCAGCAACATTTGCGCGGATTGCAGGTGTATCACGCGCCAGTGTCAGCGAAAAAATGAAGAAAAAAACCCTCATCGTCAATGCGGCGGGGTTCCTTGACACTGAAAACCCGGTCAATGCTGCGTACATATCTAGGCATGGGCAAAAACGCGCCGAGGCGGAAGCGGCGGAACAAATACAAGCAGGCGGTTCAAAAAGTTTTACCAGTGAAACTCCAAAAGTTAATAACCCGGACGATTTCATTATTATGCAAGCGGCAGGGGTTTCCGCGCGGGGTTTATTGAACATGACATTAAGGGAAATAGTCTTAAAATATCCGGGCTTAGATAAAATAGAACGATATGCAAAAATTCTAAAAGATGCCACAATGGCGGCGGAAAGGGAACAGCGAATTCAGGAAAGGGGCTTAACCCTTATCCCTAAAGATTTTATTATTTCCCGGCTCTTTAGTTTTTTGGAAGGGCTGGTTAAACAAATTGTAGAATACCCCGAATCCGCAGTTGATAAAATTATCGCTATCGCAAATACGGAAAGTAAAACAACCCGCATTGAAATAGTTGAAATAATGATAAACGAATTAAGCCAAATTGTATCAGGCGCAAAAAATACGATCATTGCGGAATTAAACGGCCTTAAAAGCAAGTATCAAAAAGAAATTCAAAATCAGGATCAA
>WRNF01000432.1 GCA_009776715.1 Treponema sp.
TCGCTGGCAGAAGGGCTTTCCCCGGCAGGGGTGGTTTTATTTTTGAACAAATCAATTTTTGAGCAGGAGAAGAACAAACAAAGCATTAAACATGGGAAAAGGTATTTCATAACACAATTATGAAACTAAAATGGCAAAAAAGGAAGCCTAAGCGGAACCCAGCTAGGAACCTTGCCAACAGGTCATTTTTTTTCTTCTTCCCTAAAAATCCACTTAACGATTTTTTCTTTGGCGCTGAAGAACCTTTTGGAAACGGGTATTTTCGCACCACAGCGCATCATAATCCATTGACCGGAAATTGTCTTAATTTCGTCCATGTTAACCACAAAAGAACCATGGCATTGAATAAAGCGGCTGTCTAAAAGCAGCTTTGGGGCTATTTCTGAAAGGCTGGCGTTTACCGCGATTTCCTCGCCATTTGTCAAACGAAAATAAACCTTGTGGCTTGAAACTTCGACGTGGGATAAATCCTGGAACAGTACAATACCGGCCATTTTTCTGGTTTTTATGGGTATTCCCTGGGTATCTGCCGTTTTAAATGCCTCTTTCAGTTCGTGGATTATTCTTAACACTTCACTTTTTTCTGCCGGTTTAATCAGATAGGAAAAAGCTTTGACTTTATAAGACTTAACTGCAAAATCGCTTGAAATAGTAAGGAAAACAATGTGGCCGTTGTACCCATTTTCCCGCAATTGTTCCGCAAGTGAAATTCCATCCATTCCTGGCATCAGCACGTCCAAAAAGCACGCAAAGGGAACTTTGCTTTGGCTTATGTACTCAAGCGCTTCGGGGGCAGAACAACAGGTTGCAACATTGATTTCAGGGTGCGATTCATTAATAATGCACTTTAGCTCTTGGGCATCATCATTTGCATCATCGCAAATCAGGATATTCATGTTACTACATAATTAACACGGCTTTTATGAAAGATACAGACTGGGCTATCGCATTTTAGGCTTCAAACGGCTCCATTTACGTCAATTCAAAGCCTATTTAGGCTTACTGATCCAAAATATGGTATAATAGGTCATGGACAGTAATGAAAACATATCAACCCTTGTAATCATTGTTCTGCTTGCAGTTATCGTCAGCGTGTTTGTTTGGTTTGCCGCGGTAAAGGTGAATATAATCGTTCTATCAGGTACAGACGGCGTTTGGGATTTCCGGGAGCTGTTTACTGAAGATGAAAGCTACGGGTTAAGCGGCCCGGTGGAGTATATCCCAAACGCGCTTTTAACACCCGCTGAATTCGAGGCCAGGAAGGCTGAGGTTAAAATCGGCCTGCCGCAAGACGAATCCAAGTACAGCACCAGCCGCATCCGGCTCTTAATGCCGGACAACGGCCATTACACCTTCTATGAACGCAGTATAGATTACTCCTACCGGCTTTACATAAACGGCGAATGGGTGCTGGATGTGGGCAGGCCGGGCGATTCAAAGGAAAGCGAAATCCCGGACACTGGCAACGTCTCCATCACAATGAAGGCGGAAAACGGGGTAATTGAGATCGTGCAGCAGTCATCGAATTTCGTGCACCGTTTAAGCGGGGATCATGCCGGATGGAACATCAGCAAACGCAATGTGCGTACATTTTTGTCTACTGATTTTAATGAATCAATTAAGCTGGGCGCTTTCCTTGCACTATTCTTTGTCTTTGCCCTGCTCTTTGTCCTGCTTCCGGGTTACAGGGCAAACCTCTACTTCGCCCTGTTCTGCNTGTTATGGTTTTTCCGCACCGGAGTTACCGGTGAAAAAATTTTTACTGATATTTTTCCGTGGCTTCCCTGGGAAATAAAATTCCGCATCGAATACCTTACTTTACCGCTTATGGCCCTTTTGTTCATTTCACTTTTGGATACTTTATTCCCGTTAATTCTGCACAAAACTTTCCGATATGCCCTGTACGCCGTTTCCGCAGTTGTCGTAGGCCTTTTTTTGTTTACGGATACTTTATTCATGAGTTATGCGCTATTTTACTGCGAAGTTCTTTATGTCCCCTCGATTTTATACATAGTTGTCCGTTTTGCGGTAAAACTGCGCCGCATAAAAATGGAGCAGGGCGTTTTCCTTGCCGGCACAGCTTTGTTCCTGCTTGCAGCAGTACACGACATGTTTTACTACAGCGATCACTACTTTCTGTTCTTCCGCTTTCAACAAGATGTGTCATCGGTTTCCATGCTGCTTTTAACATTTTGCCAGGCCGCCGCAATGTTTATTGTAACGGTGCGGAAAATGGAAACTACAGCGGCGGAAAACGCCGTACTAAAACAAAGCGCCAGTTTGGTTGAGAAGCAGCTTGTTATACAGCGGGACCATTTTTCGGAAATTATGGAACTGGTTGACCGCGACATTAAAGCGCGCCATGACATCCGCCACCATTTTGCCGTGATAAAAAGGTATAACAAATCCGGCGAAAGTGAAAAGCTTAACTCCTACCTGGATGAATTGAGCGCGGAAATGCCCACCCCCTACGAAAAAATACTCTGCGAAAACTTCGCCGTAAACGCCCTCGTAGTGTATTACCTGGGCCTAACCCAAAACGAGGGCGTTGAAACCGAAACGAAACTGGAGATCCCCGCCGGGACAGGCAGCATCCCGGAAATGGACCTGATTGTCATCATGGGCAACCTGCTGGAGAACGCTTTGAACGCCTGCCGCCGTTTGGAAAGCGGTAAAAAATACATCCGCTTAAAATCGCGCTTTAAAGCTGGTTTTTTGGGTATTGAAGTAAGCAACAGT
>WRNF01000433.1 GCA_009776715.1 Treponema sp.
TCTTTTTGAATCGCTTGTAATACGGGATTTACGAATCTATGGGGAAGTACACGACGGCAGGGTATTTCATTACCGTGATTCCAGGAATACAGAAGTTGATGCTATCGTAGAATACCCTGACAATACATGGGCAGCTTTTGAAGTTAAAATGGGCTTTAGCGCTCAGGATGAGGCTGCGGCGAATTTGCTCAAATTTGCCGCAAAAATAAACCAGGAAAAAATGGGGGCCCCGGCAGCGCTTACGGTTATTACCGCTAACGGTTTTGCCTGCCGCCGGAAAGATGGGGTAAATGTTGTGCCTTTGTCTGTATTAACCGCATGAACGGAGTTTATGCCCTGCCTTGATCGTTATACAATGATTGTGATAGAATGAAAAATTATAAGGAGTTTACCATGAAAACTGCTGTTGTATACTATTCCCTTGATGAAAACTGCGCTTTCATAGCCGAATGCCTGGGGAAATGCCTTGACGCGGATGTGATTCGTTTATTGCTCAAAGATGAAAAAAAGCGCAAGGGATTTTTTAAATTTTTTTGGGGAGGCACAATGGTTGTATTTAATAAAAAGCCTGCGCTAAAACCAGTCAATTTTGATCCTGCTCCTTACGATTTGATTATCATAGGATCACCGGTATGGGCAGGAACCTTTGCTCCGCCCATAAAAACTTTCCTTGCTGAAACCGGTATTACCGGCAAAAAACTTGCCCTGTATACGTGTTTTGCAGGCAATGCCGGGAAGTCTCTAATCAATTTAAAGGCCCTGCTCCCGGGCAATGTTTTTTTGGGTGAAATTGGTTTTAAAAACCCTGCATCGGGAAACCGCGAGGAAATACAGCAGCAGATAAACGAGTGGGTTTTGCAAATGAATAGCGGTTAGGTTAGTGAGTAGTGGGTATGCCGCATCCTTGTGTAAAGTTGACGGCGACAATGCCATTGTTTTTTGACACTATTAAAAACAGCGTTTTACAAGAAAACACTTTAAATTTAACAGTAAATTGCATACAGTATCAATATGGAGAAAAACAATTCCCGTTTGTCTAAAGCGTCTCTGCTAAAGCATGGTTCCATGCTGTCGCTGTTAACTTTAATTTCACGCATACTTGGCCTTTTGCGGGAAATGACAAAAGCGAGGCTACTGGGCACAAAAGCTATTTCCGATGCATTTACGGTGGCCTTTATGCTGCCCAATCTGTTCCGCCGCTTATTTGCCGAAGGTTCCATAGCCGTAGCTTTTATACCTACCTTCAAGGAATACCTGCTGGAGAATGATTCAAAAAAAACAAGTGAATTTGTTGCCTGCATTTTTACTTTTCTTAGCTTTTTAGTAACTCTCGCTGTAATGGCCGGAATACTTTTTTCCCCATATCTCATTAATTTTTTTAACATGGAATTAGTCGATGAAACGGTGCTGCTTACCAGAATTATGTTTCCTTTTTTGGCTTTTATTTCCATTGCCGCTCTGTTTCAGGGTATACTGAACAGCCACCATATTTTTACGCCTTCCGGCCTTGCTCCAATTCTGCTAAATATTGTTACCATTGCCTGCGCTTACGGTTTAAAAGACTTTGTTGGCGGCGGAGGCGAAAGAGGGGCAGCAAGGGCAATGGCTTACGGAATTTTGCTGGGAGGTTTTCTGGAAGCGGCAATTCAACTGCCCTTTGTGCTTAAAAATAAGCATCGTTTGTTTTTTACCGGGCTTAAACGGGCATTTTCCAATCCCGGCACCAAAAAAGTACTGCGCCTTATCGGGCCGACCATTATTGGAATGGCGGCATATCAAATGAACGACCTGGTTTCAACAGCGCTTGCAGGCCATGCCGGCGTTGGAGTGCAATCCAGTTTGCAGTACTCGCTAAGGCTTCAGGAACTGATGCTCGGCGTGTTTGCTGTTTCGCTGGGAACTGTGCTGCTGCCCAACCTTGCCGAATATGCAAAATTTTCCCGCTGGGAAGAATTCAACAGCCACCTTGTATCTGCAATGGACATTATCGCTTTAATCACAATTCCCATTACCTTCTTTTCAATTTCGCAAGGAGAAATTTTAATCCGCCTGCTGTATGAAAGCGAGGCATTTAATGATGAATCGGTGCTGCTTACCCTAGCGGCTTTTACCTATCATATGCCCGGCCTTTTTTTTATTGCCCTTAACCGGATACTTGCCCCGGCATTTTACGCCCAAAGCAATTCAAAGTCGCCAACCCTGGCAGGAATTATTTCTTTTGTTGTAAATATATTTCTTGCCGCCTCGCTGGTGTTTTATTTTAGCGGAAAGGACAATGCCGAGGCTTTAAGCGGAGGGGGCATTGCCCTGGCATTAAGCATAGCCAGTGCGGTAAACACGGTTTTTCTAATTGCCTTTTTGAAAAAAAATCCCAGCATTGATGTTAGGCGAATTATCATGTCCACCGTTTTTTTTATGCTCAAACTGCTGCTGCTGTCGGGAATTGCGGTAATTCCGCTGTACTTTATCTCTCCGTATCTGCTGGGACTGTTTTCCGGCAGCCTTCGTTTTGTTAAATACGGCATCCCGCTGGCGATTAATGCTGTCATCTTCGCCGCTTTGGGAATAGGCCTGCTCTATGCCTCCCACGACAAACGCCTTGCCGCCCTAATCCGCTCAGTAAAGAGGACAGGGAGCAGGGAATAGTGTTTAGTGGATAGTGGTTAGTGGTTAGAATATTTGTCCGCCTGCCTGCCTGTCCGCACAGGCGGGCGCAGGCACGTAATCTTGTCG
>WRNF01000434.1 GCA_009776715.1 Treponema sp.
CCACAGATTTACACAGAGGAATATAGATTTCTAGGAATGAAACCAAGAATAATCATCGGGTTTTCACAGAATTTAAAAATAAAATAAAAAATCCGTGTAAATCCGTCTAATCCGTGTAAATCCGTGTTCATTTGACATCCAATGCCACCAAGTGCGGCTTAAGTTTGAAGTTATAGACAAGCTCCTGCGGAAAGGTTATTCGTCTTTGCTTTCGTGAATAAGATAATCCAAAAGAAGCGGGTATTTGGCAAGCAGGGCGCCGTATTGTTCCAATTCGTAGAATTTTTCATAAGACTGGACACGGTTTTTTGTCCTTTCCTCTATATCAGCGAATAAAGAAGTTTCCTGTATGGCTATGAAGGAATCATACAGGTTTTTTATTTGATAATACATGGCAAAATCAGGAAGTTTAACGGATTGCACTTTGATTGAAAATTTTTCTATATATGGGAATTTATCCAGAATTTCCTGTGCAAGCGCAGGGCTTTCTTCAGTTTTAAGCAGTTCTTCAAGACGATCCCCTTCGTTTGTTTTTAAAAAACGAAGAATGTAAACTTCAATCTGCTGGGCAATCTCTTTCTCATACTGCACAAGTTCTTCCTGATCGGCGATATTAATGTCTGTTACCAGTTGTATTAAAGCATCCGGCTTCAGAAAAAATGAAAAAGCTGCATTTATTTCCCATGAAAAATCATTCGTTAGGCCAGCAAATATGCTGTATATCTCTCCGGAAGGAAGGGAATAACTTGCCGAAAATGCATGATGTACCGGATTAAGGCGAAAAACCAGGGTCTCTGCATTTGTGGGGATAAGCTTATACCAAACCCACCTTAATTCACCGGGTTTTACCAAAAGAGGATCGATTCCATGTGTTTTTGAACGGATCACCCCATAAGAATCCGGGGGAACCGGCAATTGCGCCCATCCGAAAAAAAAGCCTAAACAAGCGAGAATAATCAATAAAAAAAAGAGTAGAATGAACTTTTTCATAACAATGCTTTATGATACAATAAAAAAAAAGTATAGTCAATTATCTTTATTAATTGACTGTTTCCGATTGTAATTTTTTATGTACATGGAATTCCCTGTACAATAAGTTAAATTAAAGGAGTATAATGGGAAACTATAAAAAGTTAAAAAGGGTTTTAGAGAAACAGAGGGTTTATGGAAAATTTAGGAAACAAAGCTAATAGAAGAAAAAAAGCTGAAACGGAGGAAACTGCTCCGCGCTGGTTTTTGGTAGGCTTTATTAAAAAAAGCGTAATTTCTGCCTTTATATTATCAATGGTTATATTTATTATTTATTTGTACGGCAGTATAATAGAACCCGGTTTTTCCGATGAAACGATTTTTTTGCTGCTGCGTCTGCTTCAGTATTCATCAATTTTGTTATGCGCTTTTTCGTTATATGCTCTTGGTTTTAGGGTGCATCTTCTGGTAAACCACCCAAGCAGGCGTGCCGTATTTGGCCTGGTAATATACTTTTTTACCGGATTGTTAGGAGCCTTTTTTGCTGTGCTAAATACATTAATTTTTGCTGTTACAGCAGGTAATGTATGAAGGGCAAACGGTTGTATGCCCTGCGCGCAGCAGTACAATGCGAAAATACCAAAGAAGACATACAAGAAAAAACAGTGGAAGTTTTTGACAAAATTATTGAAAAAAACCGTCTTCCCCTGGAAGATATTGTATCAATTATTTTTTCACAGACAAATGATCTTAATGCCGTTAATCCCGCTACAGCTTTAAGGCAAACCGGCAGGGCTGCAGATATTGCCCTTTTTGCAGTGAAGGAAATAGAAACAGCAAATGCCTATCCGCGCATAATCCGTCTGTTAATTCACTGTTATCTTCCAGAGGGATCAAAACCAAAACATCTGTACTGTAACGGTGCCGAAGCGCTGCGCCCTGATTGGAGCGAAGAAGTATAAAAAATATGGTTCTTGGGAAACAATTTTTTAATAAACCGACAATTGAGCTTGCAAAAGCTCTTTTAGGCAAGCAACTTTCATACAAAAATTTGCGGGGCAAAATTGTGGAAACCGAAGCGTATCTGTATACTGGCGATCCTGGCTGCCATGCCTCAAGGGGAATGACAAAACGCAATGCGCCAATGTTCGGACCGGCAGGACGCACTTATGTTTATTTTATTTACGGAATGTACCATTGCCTGAACATTGTCTCCGGAAAAACAGGCGAAGGCGAAGCGGTGCTTATCCGCGCCCTTGAACCTGTCAGCGGCATTGATGCAATGCGGCAAAACCGTAAGACAAATAAAATAGAAAATCTCTGTAATGGGCCTGGAAAACTGTGCCAGGCTTTCGGCATAACAAAAAAGCACAATAACCTAAGCCTTTTTGACGGAGACCTGGAAATCCATAACAGCCGGGAAAAACCGGACATTGTATGCACTGCACGCATCGGGCTGTCTCTTGGGAAGAATCTGCCTCTGCGTTTTTATATTATGGGAAACAGGTTTGTTTCCAAAATTACATGAAAAGGAATTTGTTATCTTTTGTATATGTCAGCCATCTGATGTTTTCTGGTGGATTTCATAGTAAAAGTTCGTGTCGTTCGTGTGCGTATTTGCCCTAGGAGCCTGTCGGACTTGTTGGTTTTAGTGGCTAAAAACCAATGTCAACAAGTTGCGGACTAAAGTCCGGCGGACTAAAGTCCGGCGGACTAAAGTCCGAGGACATTTAGTTCATTTTTTCTCACGCGGAGA
>WRNF01000435.1 GCA_009776715.1 Treponema sp.
AAAGCTAAAAAACCGCTAATTCCTTACAGGATAAAGAATTACAAGCCCCCGTATGTCGGGCAGGCCGGATTTGAACCGGCGGCCTCTTGGTCCCGAACCAAGCGCGCTGCCATCTGCGCTACTGCCCGATGTTTTCGTTTATTTTTTTTACTTTAGCAGATATTTAACAGAATGTCAACTATGTATGATTTATAACCCTGCTGTTCTATCTGGTTTCGGAAACGTTAATAAACAGCCGATACGGCATGCGACAATTTTTAATGGAAACTAACATGATGACGTAAAGAACGTAAGGTTTAAAATAAATTTAATGAAAAAATTTAAGCATGAACTCAAGGTCAAAGGTTTCGCCTGGTTTTAACAGCACATGAAACAAGGGCATTATGCAGTATGCCTGAAAAAAATGCAGTGAATTTTTGCTGTCAGTTAAATACACAGGAGCAATGCTACCGTTAAAAGAACGGTTTGCAGTTAAGGTTATTTGCACTTCGTTTTTTAGATCATGAATTTTAATCCCTTCTGTGTCAGGGAAAACAGAATCAGGCAAGGGCAAATCGGCCGTTCCAGATTTGCATAAAAAGAAGCGGGTGTTTTTTTCTTCGGGGAAATTTAAATCTATCATAGGGGCAAATTGAAAATNTTCCTGAGTATCCCCTCTGTTGGTAATCGAATAGACTGTATTAATTGCATCTTTNTTTTGCAAAAATATTTTTTTTATTNCAACAGATCCGTATGGAAGAGAAGCGTTGTACAGCATTAAAGTCAGCTTCCTGCGGACCTTGTCCATTTCCTGCAATTCGTAATATTCCTTAAAACAAAAACGCCCGCCGGGAATTTTTTCGTTTATAAGATCAACGCCTGAAATTTTTGGGGGAAGGAAGCGGTCGGCAAAGGCAAGCCTGTTATTGACAGTGTCCAGATAATTCCATGCTTTTGGAAAATAGTCCAATTCAAAAATGCCGCCGCCAAGAGACTGCACATAAAAATTAATTTTTGCTTCCTGAAAAAGCCATTCATCGGTATTGTCCATGTTAATGTCATAAGAGGTTAATGAAGGGGTGAATTTTCCTTTTTCTCTGGCAAGCCGTTCAGCTCCCAAAAGAGCTCCATAGGCGGCATTTCTTAGTGAATGGCTGTCCTTTGCCTGACTGCCAGGAGAACAAAAAAGGGCGCTGCCCTGTGCTTTCCAAATTTCTTCCCGTGCAGAAAGTTTGCGGGATTTATCCCCTTTTAATTGATTGATAAGAACATTGGTAAACATCATTTTTGAATAAATGCCGCCGGATTCTGCATTCATAATAATATAGCGTCGGGAAGGAATACTGTCCTCAAGCCCCGACGAATCCGGAATATACAGTTTTTGTATTCCTTTTAAATTTTTATATAATTTTCCGGGCGTTATTGTTTCCGTAAAATTTTCACAAAAGGCGAGTTCTTCAAAAAACCTGCTCCATGACACTTCGTTTGCTTCATTTTCATTTGTTTTAATTTTATTAGGAAATATTGTAACAATTATTTCCTTTTTCTCAGAAAAACCATTGGATAATTCCAGCAATGCGGCTGAAATGCTTTTTTTTGCAAGGCTTTGTTCAAATGAATTTAAAACCGGAAACACCGTTATAAGTTTGCCTTGATTTTCGCATAAACATGGAAACATTTTTCCGCCTGCTATGGAAAACTGATATTCGCTTAAAAAAGTAAAACCCATGCCGCAGGATGCAAGCGTGTCAACCAGGTTTTGTTCCCAAACAAAATCAGGTATCCAGCAGCCTTGAGGCCGCTTGCCAAATTGTTTTCGTATATAAGTGGTTAATAATTCAATTTGTCCTATTTTATCCTGCTTGGGAATTATGGTAAATAATGGTTCATAAAATCCGCCCCCAATCAATTCAACCTGCCGCCGCAACACCATATCTTCAATCAGCATTAATAATTCAGGATGCGAGCGTTCAACCCAATGCAGTAATACCCCGGAATAGTGTAGTACCGCTTGAATTTTAGGGTATTTATACAGTGTGGAAATAAAAGGCAGCAGCAAATGCGTATATTTTTTTTCAAAAACACAAGTATCTGCGCCATAAGGCACATGAGCATGAGAACCAAGAATTACATTAATTTTTGCAGCTTCATCCTTCATTTTGCGCCCAAAACCTTAAAAAGCATTATTGCCGCAGATGAAAAAATCAATGATAACAGGCCAACGGAGATAAGGGCAAGGGGGATTCCTTTTAATATTTGCGGTGTTGCTTCCATATCCGATCTACGCTGTATTTCGCCAATAATAATTATTGCCAGCATTATTCCGATTAAACTCCCCAGAGAAATAACCACTGCTTCAATAAAATTTCCTGCAATATTTAATATAACAAAAAGAGCAGCACCGGCAAGCATGCCGCCGGTATAGGAATCGGCACTGTCAGAATGATAGGAAGAAACATTTTTAATATTTTTCCTGTTTATTAAACTGTCTGCTGTGTTTTTAAGAGCCAAATATACCATGTAACAAACAGGAAAAAGAAAAATATACTCAAGAAAATCCGGTGAAGAAAAATAACGAACAAGCGCTGCAATCAGCCAAACAGTTATTATTGCAGAAAAAACATCCGTTAATTTATATAAATAATTCTTCAAATTTTTCTTTTCCGGCGCCGCTGCCCAATACAGCCCAAGTCCCAAATGCAGCAACAAATTCATTGCAAACCCGGAAAAAATTGATAAT
>WRNF01000436.1 GCA_009776715.1 Treponema sp.
CACTGCTCAGGATAAATCCTTCGCGCATTATCCGTCTTGTTAGCTTTCACTGTGCGCCACGCCGTGTTAATTTTTCTCATCTTCAGCCATACGGCTGCATTACCGAGCGCCCTGATCCCTGATCCCCGATCCTTCATCTCAAGTTACCAAAGAGTTGGTTCGCAGCGGACATTAAGAATATGAGCTATTGACTAATATGGGAAAAAAGGGTTAAATAGAATTTGTCTACAAGCCGGTTACTTTGCGGACAGACCTGTTTTTTCTTGCCAAAAGGCTATTAAAATGCGTTTTTTTAAGGAAGCAATAATTTTAAGGAGAATTTTATGAAAAAGTTAATCATTTTTTGGGCATTCTTAGGACTCTGTTTTTTGGGGAGTTGTTCTTCAACGCCAAATTCAACGCCAAATTTTGAAAAATTTGTAAACCATGAAGAATTTTATCCAAAATTCATTGGAAATTGGATTAGTAATGAAGGTGCCGAGGATGGTGTTGAGGGTGCTGACATTGTTTATGAAACTTTTGAATTCAGAAATGACGGAACCGGATTTTGGATGCTGCTTTATGCTGAGAATAATAATGTTAAAAACCGAAGTGTTTTTAGATATAAACTCTCAGATTTCCAAATCATCTTCAAATTTATTGATGATGATTTTATAAATATGGCTAATTACTATTTTTTGGATAATGACACTACATTATCCACAACAAAATGGCTAAAAGGCAGTAATATAAATTACTATAAAAACAGTTTGGTAAGAATTGACGGCAATGACATAAAAGCAGCAATAACGAACTCTTTTGTTGAATTACAATCAGTAATTAATAAAGAATCAAAAATTGCGATTGTTAATGTTTCATCTTCAGATACAGAAATGTCTGAATTTGTTGCATCAGAATTGGAATATTTATTTGTAAAAACCAAATTTATTATCGTGGATCGTGCGCAATTGGATCTAATTCGCAGCGAACAACATTTCCAGTTAAGCGGTGAAGTTGATGATAACGCAATAATTTCAATAGGCCGGTTTGCCGGAGCTAATATAGTCATAACTGGAAATATTAGCGGCAGCGGTTCTACAAGACGCTTACGTTTAAGAGCTCTAAATATAGAAACAGCACAAGTAATAGGAGTGGCATCTGAAGCATTCTAGTGTCCTGTAATATTCAGATCACTTAATTAAAAGATCGTTAATTCCTTATGTAATAAGGAATTAACTAAACATTTATTATGTCATTAGTATATTACAGGACACTAGGAGCCTGTCGGACTTGTGGAATTATGAACAGCAACCATAAACATGTATCTGACTATATAATAGAAATAGATACAATATACCGGCAAGGCAATGCAACAGAGCATAGTTACCGGCATGCCTTAAAAGCGCTTTTTGACAACCTAACCACAGGGCTGTCCATTACCAATGAACCAAAACACATATCCTGCGGGGCCCCCGATTATGTAATTTCTAAAAACAATATTCCGCTTGGCTTTATAGAAGCAAAAGACATCTCTAAAGGCATTAATAACAAGGCGGACAGCCAACAATTTGCCAGATACAGAGAAGCCCTTGGAAATTTGCTTATTACCGACTACATACATTTTCACTATTATAAAGACAGCAATTTAACCTGCACGGTAACAATAGCCGAAGAAAAGAACGGGCGGATCATAGAAAACAAAAACGAGTTTGATAATTTTATTGACATGGTAAACCAATTTATTGCATATAACGGCAGAACAATACATAAATCAGAAATGCTTGCCAGGCTAATGGCAGGCAAAACAAAATTACTTGCAGAAATATTAAAAGAGGCTGTTTCCGATAATGAAAACGGCAATCTGTTTGAACAGTTAACGGTATTCAAGGAATATTTAATACACGACCTTGCAGAAGAACAGTTTGCGGACATATACGCCCAGACAATCGCTTACGGACTGTTTGCGGCAAAATTATACAAAACCGATGATTATGTCTTTACAAGGCTGTCCGCCGCGAATTTAATTCCAAAGTCAAACCCTTTCTTAAAACGGTTTTTCCATTACATAGTCGGGCCAGATTTGGACAGCCGCATTGTCTGGATTGTTGATGCCATAGCCGATATGTTTAATACAGTTGACATAGAAGCAATTAAAAAAGAATTTGCCGATATAGACAAAGACCCGTATATCCATTTTTACGAAACGTTTCTAAAAGAATTCGATAAAACCGCAAGAAAAGAACGGGGCGTTTATTACACGCCTTCGCCTGTAGTTAAGTTCATTGTAAATGCAATTGACGGTTTGTTAAAATCTGAATTTAATATTAAAAATGGCCTTGCAGACAATTCGATTACAGAAGAAAATTTGCACAAGGTTCAAATACTTGATCCTGCAACTGGGACAGGAACCTTTTTAAGCGAAGTTATAGATAAAATATATTCGTATTTTAAAACCAATCAAGGAATATGGCCGGGGTATTGCGAGAAACATCTTGTTCCCAGGATACACGGATTTGAATACCTGATGGCGAGTTTCGTCATTGCGCACCTTAAAACAGACATGAAGCTGAAAGAGACAGGCTTCCATAAAACGGATGCCAATGAACGGCTAGGTATTTATTTGACCAATACATTAGAAGAGCCAAAAGAAGAAATTAAAGATTTAGGCCTTGTTAGGTGGCTGACAGATGAAGCAAAAGCGGCGCAAAAAATCAAAAAAAACATGCCGATTATGGTTGT
>WRNF01000437.1 GCA_009776715.1 Treponema sp.
TCAAAGGTGCATTGAATGCCGTCCATGCAGGAACCGTCATTTACCTCGACAAAAACAAGGTTTTTCATTTCCCGCTTGGTGCGGACCCAGCCCTGCACCTTCACTTCCTGAGACTCCGGTTTTTCCGCCAATACATTTTTTATCGTTTTCGCCAGCATAATAGAAGAATCACTCAGGAAGATAAAAAATTATGCCAAGCCAGGCATCTGAATTGCTCATCTCTTGATCGATAAGGCCTATGTCAATGGTTGCGGTGGTTTCTGCCACAAGCCAGGATATTCCTTCGGCTTGGAAGCGCGCCCCGCTTCCTGCAATATCAGCAAGACCCATTGCATGGTTATGTTCTTCGGACACCATCATTGCAGCAGGAATATCCGCATGGGTTAAAATTATTGCCCAAAGCATGGAACGGCAGTCGCAATCGCCTTTTCCTTCGGTAATGCTGCTTACCAGATTAACAAAATCACTGCCTTCTAAATTCCGCTCATAATCAAAATTTTGCACCCAGCTTAGGGCCTTTCCCGCAAAAGCCCTTTTNCCNGCTTCGCTGTATATTCCTGCATCCCAATACCGTACCAGTTTGATTGCCGCATCCTTTATTCTGTCCCAGGAATCACGGTATATCATCCGGTAAAAACGTATCCACGCTTCTTTCCAATACTCCGAATCTTTGTAGCGTATAAGCAGCAAATATTCAATGTCAACCAGCGCCTGGGCAGCCTCGGCATCATTTTCACACATTAATGCTGTTAAGGTTGTTCCTGTTATGGGTATTTCTTCCATGTCTCCCCGTAGGTAGCCAAATTCCATAATAGGCCCAGGCATATACATTTCTGCATAGGTTGGCGCAATGGAATTTATCGCGGAAAAATGAAAAAAATCCATGTCTTCTATTTCCACCGGCGAGTATGCAAGCGCAACCATCATTGGAGGGTTTTCTCCCATTCTTGCGCCTAATTCTACACAAAGGCCCCATCCGGCATAACCTATAAAATCCAGCACAATCAACACAGCATCTCTATCGTTATATGTAAAGAACGCGGAATCTCCTGTATTGCCCAGCCGACGGTTAATGTCTTTAGCCATTTCTTCAATATCACTATAAACATTTTCATATACTGCAATATCAAATTTTGCATCGTTCGGGCCATTAAACGAATAACGGTCAACATCGTTTCCCTCGGCGTAAATATACCCCTCGGGCAAGTCAAGGCTAAAACCCCATGTAGGCGAATACAGAGGCCATGCTGTTAAAAGCGATGGAACTGTAAATAAAAAAAATAAACCAAGAAACCGCCGGATGCGTATATTACACCAGCGGTTTCTAAAAAACAGCATCATTGTTCTTCCAGAATTCCCGATCTTGTTTCCCCTCTTATGCTTGGAATATCCAAAATCATGCCCGGGTGAATAAGGTCAGGGTTATCTGGATTCCTTAATTTACTTCTGTTTGCTTCATATATCCTTCGCCATTGTAACGGATCATTGTAAATCTGAAGTTTTGCAGCAATGTTCCACAAACAGTCTCTCGCCGCGGCCCATGATGTAACCCTGTACTGAGCTGCAAGGATCGGCCCTTCCGGTATTGTTCCCAAAAGGCCCAATGCGCGTAACGATGATGCCAATGCCGCTCTCCAGTTCTCTGCAGAACGGGCTTCGCGGGCATCGGCAAAAACAGTTTCTGCTTCCTGATAGGTTTCGGCATATCCTGCGCCGGCCTGGTTTCCGCGGTTAAAACGGCTCTGGACAGCTCCCATTACATCATCTGTCATTTTCATTGCCATTTGACGCCTAATGTATTCATCTGACATGTCTGCTGATTGTATTGCTTCCTGCGCCTGGCTGTTTGCATTATCATACTGGCCTTCGTTGTAACTTTTTTCAGCCANGTCAATTTGCCGGTTTACTTCCTGCAAATGCGGATTGGCAAGCAAGGCATTGGCAGATGCTGAAAGTTCTTCTGTTGTTTCCTGTTCCGGAACAAGAAACCTTCCCGTATTGACGTAAACGTTGACTGCTTCATCGGCTGGGCTAAAATCATTTCCCATGCCCGCTCCGGTTCTTGCTGCAAGGCTTGCGCTTTCGGCTGAACGATCTTTGGCTTTTTTGATTGCATTTTCCGCTGTATTGCGCTTTTTCTCTGCCGCTTGAGTTAAAGCGGAAAATTGCTTTGCAGATTGGTTGTAGCGGTCTGCTGCGTTCGCATAGGCCTTGTCGCTAAAGTCTTTTTCTGCCTGGGAAAAAATAATATCCGCTTTATTAAAATCATCTTGTGCTGTGTCATTGACTTTGGCATTGACCGCTGTCTGCCTTTCATTTTCTGCATTGGATTTAGCTGTCTGCGCTGTTTTTTCAATGCTTTTCCGGGCAATTGCATCATAGGCATCGGCAGCGCCGGCATAAAGGCCGGTTGCNGTTTTCATTTCATCAACCGTTGCCCGTTTTGCGGTTTTTGCGCTTTGATTTTTAGCTTCGGCATCTGTCCAATCATCCGGGAATTCTTTTTGTCCGTTTGCTGCGGAAGCCGCTTTTCTGGACTGGTCGGCCCTGGCAATGGCTGCCTGCAAGCCTTTGTTTGCCTCATTTTTTTCGGCGGTAATTTGCGCCTGGCCTTTTTTTGCAATATCGTCATAGGCATTTGCTGCGGCGGTATACAGGCCGGTTGCGGCTTTCATTTCATCAACCGTGGCCCGTTTTGCATTTTG
>WRNF01000438.1 GCA_009776715.1 Treponema sp.
TATTCTTGGTTTCAGTCCTAGAAATCTATATTCCTCTGTGTAAATCCGTGGAAAATCTGTGCTAATCCGTGGGCTTTTCTTTAATTTCTTAAAAGTTACCTCATGGTTGGTTCGCCGCAGGGCGGCGCGGGGGCTTGTCTCTAACTTAAAACAGGGACTGGGGACTGGGGACTGGGGAATAGGGAATGGGGGGATCGAAGGTGAGAAGGCTTAGCGTATCATTTTGAGAGCTTCCATGGCTATCTGATATTGTATTTACCTTCTTAGCTTTCAAATAACGCTCCCTATTCCCCATTCCCTACTCCCTATTCCCTGCTCAAAAGTTACCTTGTAGATGGTTCGCGGCGGGGGCTTACTCTTTAATGTTATATTTTTTGCGGAAGCGTTCGATGCGGCCGGCCGTATCGACTAATTTTTGTTTGCCGGTAAAGAACGGATGGCATGCGGAGCAAATCTCAATTTTAATGTCCCTGANGGTGGAACGGGTTTCAATAACATTTCCGCACGCGCAACTGATTTTTGTCATCTCGTATTTGGGATGAATTTTTTCCTTCATTATAATCCTCCAAGTATCGTCCAACTCCGTTATGCGGTTGTGCATGAACGGTTTAAGGACTAAAGCTGCCTAAACAAAGAGCATAGACGGCTTATTCCATGCCTGCGGCACCGGTATTCATGGAACGCAGGAATGCTTCATTATTCTTGCTTTTTTTCATTTTGTCAACCAATAATTCAATGATTTCAATATCGTCCATTGGATTAATTACCTTCCGTAAAATCCATATCCGCTGAAGTTCCTCTTCGGAAAGAAGCAGCTCTTCTTTGCGGGTGCCGGATTTTTTTATATTGATAGAAGGGAAAAGGCGGCGGTCTGAAATGCGCCGGTCAAGGTTTATCTCCATGTTGCCGGTTCCCTTAAATTCTTCAAAAATTACCTCATCCATGCGGCTGCCGGTTTCCACCAGCGCAGTGGAAATAATGGTCAGGCTGCCGCCTTCCTCTATGTTACGGGCAGCGCCAAAAAAGCGCTTGGGTTTATGCAGGGCGTTGGAATCAACGCCGCCGGAAAGAATTTTTCCTGAAGTGGGAACCGTCTGGTTATATGCCCGCGCCAGACGGGTAATGGAATCAAGCAGAATAACCACGTCATTTTTATGTTCCACCAGTCGTTTGGCTTTTTCCAGCACCATCTCGGTAACTTGCACATGGCGGCTTGCCTGCTCGTCAAATGTGGAAGAAATAACTTCCGCCCGAACCGTGCGTTCCATATCGGTTACCTCTTCAGGGCGTTCATCAATTAAAAGAACGATAAGGTACACTTCAGGATGATTTTTGGTAATAGCGTTGGCAATTTTTTGCATCATGATGGTTTTGCCGGTACGGGGCGGAGCGACAATCAGCGACCGCTGGCCTTTGCCTATGGGGCAGAACAGGTTGATGATCCGCTCACTGACGCCTTCGGTGCTGGTTTCAAGATCGAGTTTTTTATGAGGGTACAACGGGGTAAGGTTGTCAAAGGGAATGCGGTTTTGAGCGACAGAAGGATCGTCATAGTTGACAGTTTCCACACGAAGCATGGCAAAAAAACGTTCAGAATTGATAGGGCTGCGTATCTGGCCGTACACCGTGTCGCCGGTTTTAAGCGCAAAGAGCCGTATCTGGCTGGGGCTTATGTAAATATCGCCGGGACCGGGAAGGTAAGAATTTTGCGGGCTGCGCAAAAAGCCGTACGCATCCGGCAGTATTTCCAATGAACCGTAGGCATAAATAATGCCGCCGCGTTCGGTATGCGCTTTAAGTATGGCCAGGACAACTTCCTGTTTTTTTAACGCAACCATGTCATCATGAGAGATATTGTAACAAACAGCAAGCTCGCGAAGGTCTATCATGTTCAGCCGCATAAGTTCATTGATGACAAGCCTGGGCTTGCCGTTCTCCTGATCCTGGCGCGGCACAGGTTTACCGTACAGATCGGGCATAGAGGGCAATTTAGGGAAACTAAGCGTAGACGGATCTACCGCCTGGTCCGGCGGAAATACGGAACTGCTTACCCTTCCTTCAATACTGCGCCTGCGGGATCGTTCCGGCGGATGAGGAAATTCCGGCGGCTTATACCCGTCAGTGCCGGACAGATTTTCAGCGTCAGCATCAAAGGAAGGCGTAATGTCCGGCACAATCTGCGCAGGAACAACTCTTCTCTTTGCCCTTACTACCACCCGGGTAATGCTTTCACCGTTGCCAGAATTTCCATTCTCCGCAGGCTGCGGGTTCCCGTTTTTGCTGTCATTTTCTATTGTTTCCAAAATAGTGTCAACAGAATTAATAATTTCTTCATCATTTTCTGTTTTAGGCTTTCTGCCTTTTTTAATCATTCCCATTGTTAAATCCACCTATTATTATAAGATTGTTTTACACGAAAACATTTGTTAGCGGCATTAAAACGCCGTCTATCGTCTTTATATGTCTTATGTCTTGAATCCCTAAAATCATTTCCTGGTTTTAGAGAAATCCAAAATTCATTATTTTTTGTGCCGATAAATGTATACACCCTTTACCGTATTTATTAGATAATATTCTATGCTAGCGTCCTGTAATATACAAATGACATAATAAATGTTTAGTTAATTCCTTATTACATAAGGAATTAACGATCTTTTAATTAAGTGATCTGAATATTACAGGACAC
>WRNF01000439.1 GCA_009776715.1 Treponema sp.
GGCCGGCGATGAGCGAAAGCCGGACACTGCTCCAGTCAAAGTCGCTGTCATTGTCAACAATGGCCCAGCCCTGCAAAAGCGGTTTTGCATTCGCATCCGAGCCAAAATCAAGCCGGTAGGAAACCTTCCACACAGGGGCCGGTATTACATAACTGATTGTGACATTGCGGCTGCCGTTGCCGGGAAGCCGCACGGACAGGTTCCGCAGATCGGTATTGCGGGAAGATGCAATAAGATCGAGCGCCCGGTTAAGATCGGAGGCAAGCTGGGGATCTTTGAACACTATGGAATTAATGTCCTTAAAATTGAACATTTTTATTCCCTGCCCGGTATTCAATGACAGCCACGCCTCCTGCACATCGTCTGATACCGCGCGGAATTCAACGCCCACTATTCTGCCGCTTTCTTTTTGGGATTGAACCGTTAATTCAATTTCCGCCCCGCGCAGCCCCCTTAAAACAGCCGCCATATCCGGATTGCCGGAAAGATCAATTTTTAGGCTGCGCAGGGTCTGAATTAAGGTTTGTTCGGATTGGTATAACACCGACGGGTTTGCCGTTGCGGAATCGTTTACAATAAGCGATTTTAACGCGTCATTTATGGCGCTGGCCTTAAACGGCAGTTCTATTACCGCAGGGCCGTTTACCGTGCCGGAATGTTCGTAATATGCAAGCCCTGACGATAAAATGGAAATTTTTGTAATGGGCAGCTTTATTAACTGCATCCCAATTCCATCTTCCCTTCCCGTTTGGGCAACAACGCTGCTCACGCAAAAAAAACAGCTTAAAATACTAATCATTTTCATTTTTTACTCCTCATGTTTGTGTTATTTGAATATTTTAGTTTCTGAACAATTTACTTATAAAATTTGCATTTTTTTCCAGCAATAAAGTTTCTGACGGCCGGTCGCATATTTCGGAAGGCCCAAAATATTGAATAGAGCCGGGAACAAGATAATTGGTTTTTTCAGCCAGTTTATCTCTCATTGCCCGAAAGGTTTTAAAAGGCATGCCGTCAAGGTTTACCAATGCTTTTTTTATTACCGGCTGTTTCTTTCCATGCCGTCTTTCAATGTTCATCATCATGGTAAGCGGGATGCCCCCCGCAACCCATTCATTTGCGGGCGCGGAAAGGTTAAGCACATTGGCGATATAACCGGTCAGCCCGCAGGCTATTAATGCAAAGGCGGTATAACCCAGCGAATAACAGTAATCAGCATCAAAATTTGAAGGGAAAGCGCACCTTCCTTCATAGCCAAAAAAGTGGTTTACCGGACAAAATTTACCTTTATAAATTTTTCTTTCTTTATACTCATTTAGTTTTTTTGCCGTCATGCCCATAAGCAGTTTTTCGGTTTGAATCATGGAAACCTGCACATTGCCGTGCGGATCGCGGTCGGAAAGGAATTCCCTTGCAATTTCAGGCGGAAGCGACCTTAACACATCGTAAGATGATTCTGATAAATACCGCAAAAACCAATGGAGCTGATCAATAAAAGAAGTAATATTTAAAAATTCTTCTCCATACTGCGCTATGGTTTCATTTAATTCATTTATCAGTTGTTTTATTTCAGGAATAAATTCCACCAGCCCCTCGGGAATTAACACAACGCCGAAGTTCTCGCCGTTTTCCGCTCTTTTAATTATCGATTCGCAGATAATTTCCACTACTTTATCCAGCGAATACTGTTCTTTTTCAATTTCTTCTGATATTAAACAAATGTTTGGCTGTGTTTGCAGCGCACATTCAAGGGTAATATGGCTGGCTGCCCTGCCCATTAGTTTTATAAAATGCCAGTATTTTTTAGCGCTGTTCGCATCGCGCATAAGGTTGCCGATTAATTCACTGTATACTTTACAGGCAGTGTCAAAGCCAAATGATGTTTCAATAAATTCATTTTTTAAATCGCCGTCAATGGTTTTTGGGCAGCCGATAACCTGCGTTTTAGATCCGTTATGAAGGAAATATTCGGCAAGCAATGCGGCGTTGGTATTGGAATCATCGCCGCCTATTATCACGATAGCATCCAAATTTAGATCTTTCACTGTTTCCAGGGCAGCGGCAAATTGTTCAGGGCTTTCAATTTTTGTCCGTCCCGAGCCAATCATATCAAAACCGCCGGTATTGCGGTAGGCATCGATAATTTCGCGGGTAATTATTTTTGTTTTATTTTCAATAAGCCCGCCGGGTCCGCCTAAAAATCCAATCAATGTTGAATTGGCATTGCCTGTTTTTAAACCGTCATATAACCCTGCAATTACATTGTGGCCGCCCGGTGCCTGCCCGCCGGAAAGAATAACGCCTATCTTAAGTTTTTTTTGCAAGTTAATATTATTTCCGCTTTTAAATGTAACAATTGGCTTCCCGTAAGTCAGCTTAAAAATGGACTTTAATTCTTCCCTGTCGGATACCGCCTCTGCCGCTTCTCCAAAATTTAAATCAATAACATCTTTAAACTGTGCAAGACTTTCCGGTAGTTTTGGTTTGTATTCGTACCGCGCCTTTTGCAATAAAGAAATATTCATAAGCTTCTCCTTATCTGTATATTAACATATTTTGCAGAAATTAGGGAATAGACAAGCCCCCGCACCGCATTCGCTGCGAACCATCTTTTTGGTAACTTGTGCCGAATATTCAAAATAACACGGATTAGCACAGATTTACACAGATTATCACGGATTA
>WRNF01000440.1 GCA_009776715.1 Treponema sp.
CCGCTTACGTTAAGCGATATAGCGGAAGAACTTGGAATACACGAGACAACGGTTTCCAGGGCGGCAAACGGAAAATATATGCAGACCGAATGGGGCATTTTTGAAATGCGGTATTTTTTTACCAATTCGATCAGCGGGACTGGTTCGGGCGGATCAAATTTTTCAAAAGGAGGAGTAAAGGCAATAATTACAGAATTGGTTAAAGAAGACAATCAAAGTCTTTCTGATCAGGACATTGTGGGGTTGCTTGAACAGAGAGGAATTTCAATTGCCCGCAGGACTGTCGCTAAATACCGCAAAGAACTGGATTTAGGTTCTTCATATTCCCGCAAGCGGGAATAATTTTTTTCGGAGGATAAAATGAATACAGAAATAAAATCATTGCATTACAATCTAAATGATGATGCAAAAAAGTACCTTAATAAAAAAATTGATCGCATACATAATGCCGAGAACATGATTGTTGATCTTATTATCACTATTAAAAAAGAAAAGGATTTTGAAGCAGACGTTACGGTTAATTTTCGCTGGGGTGTTTCAATACATATTACTGAAAAAGATTTTGACCTTCTGGTAGCCATAGATAAAATGATGGATAAACTGGAACAAAAAATTACAAAAGAAAAAGAAAAGGCAAAAAATAAAAGGCAATAGACAGAGGGCCAGGAAGTAAATAAGGGAACTTCTAAAAACTTCAGTTTTTAGAGGTTCCCATAATTTATTCACAGTGGGGTTTACATTCGCTCGATCATGCCCGTGCAAGCACGGTCGTGATCTCGCTCCATTCGTCAATCAAAGCGATCTACAAATAACGCTGCCTTAATTCATCAAAAGATATTGACTCATTCAAATCCCTTATTTGCACGGTGCCGTTAAGTATTTTAAAGAAAAAACTGCTGATGTTTTCTACAGTTAAATCATCGCTCTTGCTTCCGTCTTCCCTGTTCAAAGAATATGCTTTAAGAATTTGAGATCCAAGACTTGCTGAAATAATTAAAAAATGATTCTCAAAATTTTCCATGTTAATAAGATCGCTTACCAAAACCCTGGATGCAACCGAATAACTGTGAATAAGGATTTTTGCATCCTGATCATCATCCACCAGCACGGTACGCTGGGAGTCTGCTTCTATATCAAGGCATATTTTTCCGCTGTTTGGTTTTTCAATTTCGTTTTTATACAGCGAACCTAAATCAGCAAGAGTAATATTGTAAAATTCAGTGCCTGGCAGGCAGCTCATGGGTTCCACAGAAAAGGCCGTGGGATAAAGCAGAAAATTGGTACTTCCTGCCGATACCTCCGGAGCGTTAAAAGTTCCTGTTATTACATTTTGCACAACAAGTTTTTTTGACGCAAAACAGCCTCCTAAAACAACTGAATTTTCAAGCTGAATTTCATTTGCAAAAATACTTCCGGCCACAAAACAATTTTTCAATCTAACCACAACTGCATTAATGTCAGATCCAAAAATGCATCGCCCGTTTACAAGTAACGCCACAATGCTGCCGCTTGACGCAACAGCTTTTCTGAAAATAACGGTATCTGCAGAATCGTTTTTTATATGCAGCTCATTATGCGCATAAACTGCGCTTTGAAATTCCGCAGGGCCGGAATCAATTATAATTTTTCTTGCATATATTGGCCCTTCGGCGATAATATTTTCCTGGATATTAAGGTCTCTATCCAACTCGGCTGATGTTTTTGGCAAAATTGCAGTTTTTACAATATTGTCCTTTAACCCGATAATCGATTCTCCGATTCTAATTTCATTTAATTCATTCATTGCATTATCCTTTTATAAAGTTGTCAATTTGGAATTCTGCCATAAAGACAGCATTGTATTAAAAATTCTCTTTTCAATTTCATTTGTGGAATCAGTAAAGCAGGATTCCGCAAGACTGTTAAATTCTGCATTTATGGAGTTTTTTTCCAATTCTGCAACTGGTTTCCATAAAGAAGAGTTTATTCCGGAACAGTACTGTTCAATGCCATTTGTTATAATTTGTTTTTTTTCTTGATCAAGAAAGTTCTGGATGGCAATATCATGGTTTACCTGGCTTCCTTCCAGCATATCGCTTTCTGACCAAATAACAGGAATATTAACAGAAATGTTTTTATCAATTTCTTCATTAAATAAAAAAGAATCTACAAGCGAATTAATTTTAGATTCCTGGGATATATAGTCAAAAAGAGTTCTTAAAACAAAAGATGTTTTTCTGTTTAATGATGAAACCAAAAAGAACATATTTGAAGATGCAATTTCATCAACAAGCAGAAGATTATTTACCGATGCGCTGTTTGCCGATTCGTTTAACAGTTCTTATTTGAAGATGCAATTTCATCAACAAGCAGAAGATTATTTACCGATGCGCTGTTTGCCGATTCGTTTAACAGTTCTCTGTTCACTTTTTCAGAAAGATTAAAAGAATTTTTATCCAAGGCATAAATTCGTTTATGGCATTCCTCGTCAAGATCGGAAAACAACCGGATATACCTGGAACTAATGCGGTTGTAATCATTTTCCATAGCAGTGTTTTTATCCGTTACTGCTTTATTTTGTTCCATTATTAACCCAAGCCCGGCATTAATTGCGCTGTTCAAAGCCTGAATTTGCTGAGATAATTCGCTGTTAATAGTCCCGAAAAAACCGTTAATAATGGCAGTTGAAAC
>WRNF01000441.1 GCA_009776715.1 Treponema sp.
GTGTTTTTCGGCAATCGGCATAAGCCGCCGCCTTAATGTTTCATCGGCACTGGGCAATGAAACAGCAAGCCGCACAGCAGGGCCATTATCCGCAAGATCAATAATGCCCTCGCTTATTCCGCATGTTGAAACCGTTATCCTTCGTTTGGAAAAATTAATTCCTTCGGGGCAGCAGATAAATTCAAGCGCCCGGCGCAGTTCTTTTAAATTTAACAGCGGCTCCCCCATACCCATTATCACGATATTTTCAACCGGAAGCCCTGCGATATTCGCCCGTTCTTTCGCAACGGAACAATCCGCGGATTGTTCCGCAGGCTGCTCCGAGGACTGTTCAGCATAAGAACGCAGTTGCAAAAATTGCTCGGTAATTTCAGCAGCGGTTAAATTCCGTAGAAAGCCTAAACTGCCTGTTTTGCAAAAAATGCAACCGGCGGGGCAGCCGGCCTGAGTGGAAAGGCATGCCGTATAAGACCCGGCAGCCCTGATGTTTGAAGAATTATGTTTTAACAGCACCGCTTCGATGCAGGCATTGCCGGCAAATTCCAGGGCAAATTTTGCAGTTCCGTCTGCGCCTAAGCGTATCTTCCTGCCGGTAATTTCCGGGCGCAGCAAAAAACGCCGTGTTAGATCATCACGAAGCGTTAGGGGCAAATTGCTCATTGCTTCAAAAGAAGAAGTTCCTGCGGCTATCCATTGCATTATTTGCACCGCCCGGAAATGGGGCAGGGGAGCAAGTGTTGCGGCTAATTCTTCAAGCGGCTGGCCGGTTAAGGTCAAGCCATTCACCGGCTTGACCTTAACCTGCTTAGAGTTTATCGAGCATTTCGGCGACTTGGGCATTGCGGATTCCCTGTCGTTGGTATTCTTCCAGTGCCTCAATAGCTTTTTGTTTATTACCGTTTTTTAGATAACAGTCTGCAAGCTCAATATAAATGCGGTAACTTTTTGAATCTTGCTGAATAAGCCGGCAAAGTGAATTTGCCGCTTCTTCAAATTTATCCTGCGCTTTCGAGATAAGGGCAAGGCCAAGGACAGCATAAGTATCAAATTCAATGTTTAGTGCACGTTCATAAAAACCTTGTGCTTTTTCAAAATCCCTTAAAACACGGCAGGCATCGCCCACTCGTGTTAAAATTACTTTGTTTCGCGGGTCTTGCTTTAAAATTTGATTCCAGTATTCAATTGATTTTTCATGCTGATTAAGCCCCCGGTAACAATCAGCAAGCCCAAAAATTGCATAAAAGTTGTTTTTTTCTTTTAAAAGGGCCTGCTCGAAATAAGGAATACCGCTGGCAAAAGTTTTTAATTTTCGATGACAGTTGCCAATGGAAGTAAGCACCCTTATGTCAATATTGTCTGGATTAATTTCCAGCATCTTTGTCCAATACAGCAGCGCATCATTGTACTCTTTAAAATCATAGTTCAGATGGCCAAGCCCTATTATTGCATAAGGATTGTTCTCCTCCAGTTTTAAAACACGCAGATAAATAGTTTTTGAATTTCTGTAGTCACGAATTTTTCGGTACGCATCTGCAACACGGGTAAGCACCGATATGTTTTTATCGTCGTGCAGAAGATACTGTTTCCAAATGCCTATTGCTTTGTGATACTGATCCATTGCCTTGTAACAATCCGCTAACCCAAAAAGCGCATAATTATTTCCTGGATGAAACTCAAGGCATTTTTCATAATAAAAAACCGCATCACGGCAAGAGCCGCGCCTTCGTTCGGCATCTCCCATGCCGACTAAAGCGTAGTTGTTGTCTTTTTCCGTTGCAAGGATGCTCATAAAACATTCAATTGCCTGTTCAACCTTGTTTTCCCTGAGCAGCTTATATCCTTTTTTTGAGATTTCAGAAATATCCGTAGAATTTTCCTGCTTTTCTTCCTGCAAAGACTCATCGTTTAATTCTTTGCTTTTTTCATTCTCTTCTAAATCACTCATCTTGTTCTTCACTCTTTTCTTTAATAATATCCTTCACTATTTCTGCCAGTTGCATGATCATTGGGTTGCATTTTGAACGATCCGGCGCAATCCAGTACATCCTTAGCGCTTCTATCAGCCTGTTTTTGGATTTATAGTAATCTCCAACCCGTGAAAGGCCGTCAGAATAGCCGGTTGTCATAAATATTCTGCGCGCCTCTTCAATTTTTCCGGAATTAAAAAGTTCATTCCCTTTTCTGTTCAGGGCCGACTTTTTACCTCCGTCTATCTTTGAAGGAATGGTTGTTTTAATGAAGATGTTTTCATTCTCGAATCTATCGAAACTTTTCTTAAAATCCATGCAATTGGCTGCTTCCTGTAATGTAATTATAAAACAATTTAAATTTTAATGCAAGCAAAATATTTCAGACAGCAATTTTTCTCTGTTTTATCACATTCACTTGGCTCCCTGCTNCAAGCNNGCAAGCNGGAAAGCACAAAGAAAAANAGTGATTTGATAAAAAAAATTCTTCATTCGCTATTTGTTTTACTGCCCCCCATATTTCCCGCCTGAGTTCCTGAAGATAAACGGTGTCCTTGCAAAAAGCTTAGGGCGTTATGGAAACAAAAGGCTTCATTTAAATTTTAAGCGCGGAAACCCGTCCGTTACCACATTGCTAAAATCCCAGGGCGGGCCTGTTTCTGTCTCATAAGAACCGTTGCTGTTCAGGGTTAAATTTG
>WRNF01000442.1 GCA_009776715.1 Treponema sp.
AGCATTTTTTACTCTGCAAACTCCGTAAGGAACCCCAAAATCGGAGATTTTAGTGGTTTTTGACCACTAAAATCTACAAGTCCGACAGGCTCCTAGGAGCCTGTCGGACTTGTTGGTTTTTACAGAAAATATCTGTCGGCTATTAGCCGCAAAACCTTCGATTTTGGGGCTTCTTACGGAGTTTGAGCGGTAAAAATCGTGCTTTTGCACGATTTTTTGCATTGAATTAGACAAAGTCCGTCAAACTCCTACTCTGTAAGTATATTAATAATTTTTTCCGCCGTTTTAGCTTCCAGTATTTCTCTGCGTTTTTCTTCACTTTTAAACAACTGGCTTATTTCTGCAAGAAATTGCAGATGAGGACCGGTTTCTTCTGCTGGCGAAAGTGTCATAATAAATATTCTGCATAATTCATCATCAAGAGACTTAAAATCAACCGGCTTTTCTGAAATTCCCATACAAACAACCAAATTATTAATCGTATTGGTTTTTCCGTGGGGAATTGCAATGCCATGCTTCATTCCTGTAGACATTTTTCCCTCTCGCTCCATAACAGCGGTATAAGCTGCTTCCCTGTCTGGAATTTTTTGGGCTTTTATTAAAATATCAATTAACTCATTGATTATTTCATCCTTTGTGGAACCTTTTAAATTCAGATTAATTGTTTCTTTGGCAAGAACTGATCTTATGTTCATATATATAATATAATAACAATTTCTAAAAATGTCAACAGCAAGCTTTACCCACAGTGTCAGTTATTCAAATCCTGTTATAAGAGGGATATTAAAATACTGTTTTGCGTTTCTAAAAGAAATATCCTTAACCATTCCGCTAAGAAGTTCAAAGTCATTGGGAATTTCGCCGTTCTCGGCCCATGTTCCAATTAAAGAACACAGTAAGCGGCGGAAATATTCATGACGCGGGTAAGAAAGAAAACTGCGCGAATCGGTAAGCATGCCAATAAAAAGCGGCAGTAAGCCGGTATTTGCTAATAAGCGCAATTGTGCTTCTATTCCGTCAATGTGATCAAGAAACCACCAGGCTGAACCCAACTGCATTTTTCCGGCTGTTGGTTTATCTTTAGAATTAGCAGTTCCCTGAAAAGATCCCATAATTGTTGCCAGCGAGTATAGGTCTTTTAAATTCAGGCTGTACAGTATGGTCTTGGGAAGCGCATTCTTGCTGTTTAACAAATCTAACAGGCGGGCAAGTTTTTCTGCAACAGGATGATCATGCACTGCATCATAGCCGACATCCGGGCCAAGAGAAGCAAAGGCAGAACTGTTGACATTGCGAATTGCTGCAATATGTATCTGCATTGCCCACCCTTTACCGGCATATTCTTTGCCAAGAAAATTTAAAAAAAATGTTTTCCATGATTCCGCTTCAAAATAAGAAGGGATTATTCCGTTATGTGCTTTTGAAAAAATTTTCTTAATTTCTTTTTCCCATTGACTGTAATTTATTTCATTAGGACGGGCAAAGCGTGAATCTTCCGATGCTGTAGCAAACGGCATATATTCAAGGCCATGATCGGAGATGCGGCAGCCCATCCTGTGAAAAAATGAAATGCGGCTGTGTATTGTTTCCAAAAGATCATCAAGTGTATTGATATTTTTCCCTGCTGTTAATCCCAAAGACTCAATGTATTCATGGAAATCCGGTTTTTCTACATTTAAGATGCGGTCAGGCCGGAAGGAAGGAAGAACCTGTGTTTCAAATTTATCCCTGCTATGCAGTTGCATTATCTTCTCATGCCATTCAAGCGTATCAGCAGGATCATCGGTAGTTCCTAGGGCATATACTTTAAATTTTTTAAAAATTCCAAAAACCGAAAGCTGCGGATCATTGGCTAGTTTGTCATTGGCCTTTTCCCAAATCGACGGAGCGCTTTTTGGATTTAAAGGCTCTGTTATGCCAAAATACCGCTGAAGCTCCAGATGCGTCCAATGGTACAGAGGGTTTCCGATGAGCCGGGGAACAGTACCGGCCCATGCAAGAAATTTTTCGTAAGGATCGGCACTGCCGGTAATAAATTCTTCCATTATGCCATTACAGCGCATTTGCCTCCATTTATAGTGATCGCAGCCCAGCCACATTGATGCTAAATCAGGGAAATGCCTGTTTTCGGCAATTTCTTTTGGAACAAGATGGCAGTGGTAGTCAAAAATCGGTTCATCTTTTGCTGCTTCATGGTATAGTTTTTCTGCTGTTGCATTAGTCAGCAAAAAATTTTTGTCCATAAAATTTTTCATAAAACCTCTGTAGCCTAATTTCGGAATGAATGAACCGGAGCCGGAATCCTGCCGCCGCGGTTGATAAAGGCATCGCTTTTTGCCGGGTTCACCGGCATTACCGGAGCGCCTCCCAGCAAGCCGCCAAATTCAGCCCAATCGCCGGCCTTTTTGCCGGGAACGGGGATTATGCGCACGGCGGTGGTTTTATTGTTTACCATGCCTATTGCCATTTCGTCGGCGATAATTGCAGAAATGGCAGCAGCGCTGGTGCTGCCGGGAACGGCAACCATATCAAGGCCGACTGAACATACCGATGTCATTGCTTCCAGTTTATCAAGGCTGATGGCGCCGCTTTTTACGGCGGCAACCATGCCTTCGTCTTCCGAAACGGGAATGAATGCGCCGGAAAAACCGCCAACATG
>WRNF01000443.1 GCA_009776715.1 Treponema sp.
ATACCACAGGGATTTTTTTATTTGTGGTTAGGGATGCTGAAACCAAACCATCGGTATATGTCCACCATTGCGCCATAGTGGCGCCATTATTCCCATCTGGTCCAGAACCACCGCCGCTTAAGATAGAACCTAGAAAATAGGATGCAGTCCATGTGTTAAATTGGGAGGTAGAACCAGTATTACGATCTGCCTGTGTCATTTGACCTGCCTTTTCATTTGCTGTCATAGAGTCCACTATAGCGTCAAGTTCCGTTTTATATACAGAATAATCCGGCTTTGTATAAGAAGGAATTGAAGACACAGGAATTAATTCAAATTCAGCAGATATCGTAACATTTTCAGCTCCCATAATAAATTCAAGGGTATCTTCATTAATAGAGGTGCTGCCGTATTTAAGCGAGCCGGCTTTTAACCGGTACAATGCATTGGGCGTTACCGTAACTGTTACTGTATCGCCGGCCTTTGCAGACGGAGGCGACACTGAAACAGAGCCGTTTGGAAAAGTAGGGATGGTGATTGTATATAGTTTATTAGGATCTACTATAAATGTACCATTTAATGTTACACCTCCGTCTGGCATCGTAAATGTAAAAGTTGTGTCATCAACAGTTTGAAAATTTGGCAGGTTGGATGGGGTAAGAGAACTTGCTACAAATACATAATCTTCCTCAGGTACTATCGTGACTGTTACTGTCGTACCGGGCACAATGTTTACATTTGGAACTGCTATAAAGGTGCCGTTTGTTACTGTGCTGGCGACAGTGACTCTCCGTAAAATTACGCCGCTCTTTACCGCAAATTCAGCAAATAATTCCGCATCAGCTTCGGGCATTACAAAGGTAATGATATATATATCGCCGTCATATTCAGCATCAGAATCATCAATGCCTGTACTGTTATATTTGAGCGTACCTTCTATATAATAATTACCTGCATCGGGCGTTACCGTAATCGTTATTTCCGTGCCGGCAATGGCCTCCATTGGGTTTGCAGTAACGGCGCCGTCTACAATGGAACTGTCAATAGTTATGGCATAGAGTTTTACAAATTCAGCAGCTATCGTTACCTCGCCATCGGGCATAATGAATTTTTTAGTCGATTCATCAACGGCTGTGCCGTTATATTTAAGAGAGCCGGGTTTTAATACATACCCATTATCGGGCGTTACCGTGAGCGTAATTTCCGTGCCTTCAATTGCCTTCGCCGGCGATGCTGTAATGGCGCCGTTTGCGAAAGTGCCGATAACAATATCATTCTCGTCCGGATCAGGTTCAGAGTCAGCAATGAATGCAGCAGTTATTGTTACATTTTCTTCAGGCATTGAAAAGGTAAGGCTTGCATCAATGGCTATGCCATTATATTTAAGCGAGCCGGCTTTTAACTTATACTGTGAATCGGGTGTTACCGTGACCGTTATTACAGCGTCTTTGATTGCCTTCAAANCCGAGGCTTGAACGGTGCCGTGTTCTATAGCAGGGTCAATAGTAATGTCATACTGTTTTACAGTCTTTTTAGGACCAGATTCCGGACACCCTACTAATGCTAAAGTTAATCCAATGGCCAGTATACATACTAGCCATGAATAATTTTGTTTTTTCATACATTCTCCTTAGCAGTTTAAAGTCCTGCCGACTTTTTGTTAACAGCCCATACAGACCGTTAATTATCTAATTTATTTAATTTTACACCTTTTAAATTTATTTTTCAAGCATTTTTAAAATTTATTTTTTATTTTTTTTCATTTTCTTTTAAAGGCTTATCTTTTAAAGTTGATAAATTAAGAAAAATACGGTATAATGCAGTAAAAGGCTGCATACCAGCAATACAGAACATTGCTTGGTTCGCTGCCGTACAATTTTTACAGGAGTTAATATTATGACACAAAAAACAAAACGAATGTTTAGCGGAGCAGCGGCCTTGGCAGGCATAATACTGCTGCTTTTTGCAACCGCTTGCGGCAAAGAAGACAATTCAAAACCAGGAACCTTTTCTTTAAGCAGGGGAAACATCACAGGAGACGGAACAATCGGAATCAGCCCGGAAGGGCAGGTAAAGGCAGGCGCAAAGATTACCTTAACCGCCTCGCCCGGCACTCATTATGAATTCGGCGGCTGGAATATCAGCCCTGAAGTAAAGCTGGAAACAGGGAGCAGCGGCACATGGACATTTAAAATGCCATCCAAAGACGTCAGCATAGGAGCGTCATTTACCCTTGCCAATGGCTTCTATATTATACAGCAAGGGAACATAACCGGCGAAGGAACGTATGAAATCAACCCGGAAGGCCCCTTCGAAGAGGGTGATGAAATTACCATAACTGCGCTACCAGGTGAACATTATGCGTTTGTTTCATGGGATATAAGCCCCGAAGTAAACCCTGTGGAACTGTATGGAGGTGAATGGACATTCCAAATGCCGGACGAAAATGTTACGGTAAATGCAGAATTTGCCCGGACCTATTCCATTATAAGTAAAGAGATTATTTTTGGCAAAAAAGGAGACGACGAAATCCTTGGCAGCGAGGGAGACTTTATGCCCGGCGAACAAGTTTCACTATCAATCTCGATTAGCGGCAGGCGTGCCATTATCAGATGGAGTTTTACTCCTGACTCGGTTGTTAAAAGCCTAAGGACAGGAACTGCACCTAGATC
>WRNF01000444.1 GCA_009776715.1 Treponema sp.
GATGTATAATTATAATACTAAAGCTTTCTTTTAGAAAGCATACGTTATTATTACAGAATATTTGGAGGTTTTATTGAAAAACAAAAATGCCTCTTTCCTGCTGATTTCCGCCTGCCTTGTGCTTGCCCTTGCTGCAACACTAATGCTTACCTGCAAACAGCCGACAACAGACACCCACAAAACACCGGAAACAGGGGAAACGCGCCTTTTGGTCGAAATCCACGACATGCCGTTCAAAAAAGACGGCAAAAACGTGGAACATCTCAATATTACCGTGCTGCGGATGGACATTATAGACGCAAACGATAATCACATTACCATTCTGGACGAACCCCGCTCCATGGACATCCTCGCCGTTTCCAGGGACGATCCGGTCGCCCTTTCCAATGTTGCAGTCGAGCCTGGCATCTACAAGGAACTGCGGCTGGTGCTGTCGGACGATTCAACCATACAGGTTGACGGGGAAATTTTCCCCATTAAAATTCCCAGCGGCGAGCAGTCCGGGCTAAAACTGAAAGGCCCCTTTGAAATACCAAGGGGNAAACTGTTCAGGCTTACGATTGACTTTGTCGCAACGGAATCCGTCATTTACAACAAGGGGCAGGGCTATATGCTTAAACCCGTGCTGCGCATTTCGGACACTTCAGAGATTACCGGCATATTCAGGGGCAAAATGACGGTAGCAAAAAAAATCGGTGTTGGGCAGACTCTTGTGGAACTGCACGAAGACGGCACGGCCCGCCTGCGCGTGGCCAGTTACCCCCGCTACACCGTGAAGGGCAGGTACAGTTATAATTCAGCCAGCAAAATTCTCCTTCTGGACAATTTCGACTTAAGCGCTCCCGGCCTTAAACAATGGAGAATCGACAAGATAATGAAAAAATTCCCTAAAAATGTGCAGTTGACCGTAAAGCAGTGGTCGCTTGACAATATTATCGCCATAGACACAGCAGGCGTGGAAGCGAACCTGTACAAAGTAGACGAATTTAATTTTTCGAGCGATGCCGCGTTTACCGATTTTGTGCTGAATGTGGATTACCCGGATGCCTCATCCTCCGGCAAGGATGCGGCCGCCGTAATAGAATTTATTGACACCGGAATGCCGGTGCAGACCATTACGGGAACTTTTGAAGGCACGCGGTTTAGCGAGAGGGTGCAGATTCCGAACGATTATTTGTTAAGCGCAAACACGCGCATTAGAATAACGGCCTACCTCTTTGACGATCCTGATGACCTTAACACCGAAATGGGCGTGTATGCGAACATGCTGACCGAACTAATGACCGGCTCGCGGTTTTCTGCAAGCACGTTGAACCCCTGGCAGCCGCCTACTGTGTTTACGCTGCAAAGGGACCCCGGTTACGAGCAGGAATTTACGCTTTCCTTTCCTATGCGCATGAACGTAAAAGTAGATCATAAAAATTTTACCGAGAATAAACCAGCGGTAAGCTGGGCCGCTTACCCCGGTGCGAATAACGGCTATTTTGTGCTGGCATCGGTACAGAACAAGGATTATAATCCCGCGCTCGGAGACATAAGCGGCAACAGGCCCTACAAACCCGCTTTTCATAAGCATACGCTTGAAACAAATGCAACCCTGGATTCTGAAATGATCAGTTTTGTGCAGGAGCCGGGGAGTTACGGCCCGCCGTCAATTAACATGGGGGACCATATCATAGTTGAGGTGTACGTTCTGGACGGTTCCGGCTTGCTGGATTCGGCAAATAAAAAAGGCGCCCTTTTTATGGATGCCGTAAAAGTTATAAGGAAATAGGAGGACGGTATGAAACGTTTAAAATATATTAGTGTTATTTTTAGCATTGCGGTAATTTTAGGTTTTAGCGGATGCGNTGGCGGNGGAAGCGGTAGCGTTGAATATCCGCCAATTAATGAAGATGAGATAGGTATAATGATTNNTAANAAACCCAATTACGATGCTAATTTGTACGGATCGCCATTTGCGGATAATAATATTTATTTTGCAAAATTAAAAGCGGAATTGAAAAATGAAAAATTATTCCCTTTCCCTTATGACAATATTGTGGAAGGCGATTTTAATTATTTTATTTCTTATATACCAGAAACGTATACAGGAACTATTAATTTTTATGCTAAAAGTTTTATTTCACCCCCTATCCCTGAAAGTGAGGACAGGCGGCAGTATCTAGGGGCCGTTGAATTAACCACTTCGGATTGGAAAAAAGAAGGCTCTCTTGATTATAGCTATGATAAAATTACGCTAGCCCAGTTCGATAAGCAAGATTTGGTTTTTTCCCCAGGCCAATGGTATGATGTTGCTCTCACTTTTGCTAATTCTTACAATGATCCAACAGTGGAATTTCTGTATACATATGAGGAATCTGAAAATGGTAAATACACATACAAAGATTAACAATAAGAAGGTATGTCAATGTTAATTATATATTATCTTGTTAGTAAAAGAGCTAACTTACCTCTCCCCGCCATGGTTTTGCTGTTTTTTATCGTTCTATTTGCATGCCGCCAGGGGCCGCAGGAAGAAAAATATGAATACCAAGGGTTTCACTATGAGCATTTTGCGTGGGGCTTACAAATTACGGGTTATACCGGAAAAAGCAAGGACATCAAATTTCCCGCTCAAATAAATAATTTACCGGTTATTAGCA
>WRNF01000445.1 GCA_009776715.1 Treponema sp.
GGGAATAGGGATCGGGGATCGGGGATCGGGGATCGGGGAATAGGGACAGAATTTGAAAACCAGCGGCTGCTCAAGCAGGCTGCGATTGGTAAGCTCGTGTATCTTGCCTGAACCAACAATATTTCCCGAACAACAACCCCTATTCCCTATTCCCTTTTCCCTATTCCCTTTTCTTTGTTCTTTGCTCATTGCTAATTGCTCATTGCTCATTTATCACATCCCTCCTGCTGCAATGGGGCGGCCTATTTGGATTAATAGGTTTTGAATGCTGGCAAAGCCGGAATTGATTATGCGGGCAAAGGCTTCGGTCATAAAGGGCAANGAGGCATAAATCAACAGGAAGGCGGTGGTGATGGAAAGAGGAAAGCCTTCCGAGAGAATGTTTATCTGAGGCGCTGCTTTGGAAATAAGCCCTGTTGCCAGGGAAACTAAAAATAAGGTTCCCAGTATGGGCAGGGATATGACAATGGCCTCCATGAATATACGGGAAAGGCCGGAAGCGATAAGCCAAATCACTTCATTTCTGCCTTCTATCAGGCTGACAATATTTAAACTTTGCACTGAACGCCAGAAAGCCCCCAAAAACAACTGCCTGAATCCGCCGATGACCACAAAGACAAGCATGGAAACAAGGTTAAGGTACTGTCCCATAAGCGGGTTTTCAACCTGCGCTAAAGGATCAAAGGTTTCCGAAGCGCCAAATCCCATTTGCAGCGAGAAAAATTGGCCGGCTGTTGAAAAAACAGAAAAAATAATGGTAAGAAAAAATCCCATTATAATGCCGATAATGCCTTCTCCAATTATTAAAAGCAAAAACCGGAAGCTGAAAGGCTCTAAATGCAGGCTGCTTAACTCGCCGTTCGTTCCAGGCAGGCTCACCGCTCCGATGCCGCCTGATTCCGCGGAAAAAGCTTGGGCGGTGGGGATAACGGCAAATGCGGCAAATCCTGCCAGGGCGATCTTTGCCACCATGGGAACGGCATCGGTTGACAGAATCGGCGCAGTTTGAATCATGGCTAAAGCCCTTACCGCGATGAGCAAAAAAACCGGCCCGTAATTAAGAATGTTCTGCAAAAACGCATTGTCTGTCAACTTTTCACCGCCTTACCTTGCCATTTCCGGAATACGGCTGAACANCTCTATCGTGTACTCAGAAAGAGAGCTGAACATCCATCCGCCTAAAAGAGCAAGCATAACNAGAATTGCCACAATCTTTGGAACAAAAGTAAGGGTTTGTTCCTGTATGCTTGTGGTAGCCTGCAAAATTGCCACTATCAAACCCACAATAAGCGCCGACAACAGCAGGGGGGATGCAACGGTTATTACCTGAAAAATTCCTTGCCGTAAAATTACGGTAACTTCACCTAAACTCACCTAGCCGCCTCCCAATGCAAATGAACGAACCATCTGGTTAGTCAAAAGCCCCCAGCCGTCTACCAAAATAAAAAGAATGAGTTTAAACGGCATAGAGATCATTACCGGCGGAAGCATAATCATGCCCATCGACATAAGTGCGCTTGCCACCACCATATCAATTATAATAAAGGGAATAAACAACAGTATTCCGATTTTAAAAGCAATAGTCAGTTCGCTTAAAATAAAAGCGGGAACCAAAACATATGTTGGCACATCCGCCAGGGTATTCGGCCTGTCCAGCCCCCGCATTGCCATAAAGAGACGGATGTTTTCCGGGCTTCCCCGCATTTGGTCGTACATAAATTTCCGCAAGGGAGCTTCCGCTTCGCGGTAAGCGGTTTCAACATTAATTTCATTGGCCGCAAGCGGGCGTAGGGAATTTTCATAAATACTAGAAAAAGTAGGCCACATTATAAACACGGTTAGGAAAAGGGAAATTCCCAGAATAACCTGATTCGGAGGGACCTGCTGCAGTGAAAGCGCCCGTTTAATAAAGTCCAATACAACTGCAATGCGCAGGAAACTGGTCATTAAAATGATTATGCTGGGCGCAAGGGACAGTACCGTAAGCAGCAGCAGTAACTGCAATGAAAATGCAACTTCTGCTCCGGATTCGGAGTTTCGCACTGAAATATCAACGAAAGGCAATACCGGCGGACCGGGCGGCTGGGGCATTTCCATTGTCCCCTGTACCGAAGGCCCGAAAGGAAGCCCCGGCGGCTGAATCTGCGCCTGCGCATAAATAGATGACGGCAAAAAAATTGCCGCTAACAAAAACACAAGATAAAAATATTTTTTCATTACTGCAATCCCTTTAGCCTTTCCCGCCGTTTGCGGATTTTTTCCGTTCCTTCATTTCCAGTCTGTGAACGCATTCCCAATCGTGAAAGCAATGTTTTAAAGTCCGTAAATTTTCCCGATCCGGCGGCGCCTCTTTTTGAATCTTCAACAATCATTGCATTTAAAATATCCTGATCCTGAATTTCGCTGATAAGATTCACCCCGTTTTCAGAAGAACCTATCAGCCATGCCTGAGAACCGAGAGAAACAACAACCACGCTGCGGTTTGCCGCTACAGGAGTTGATGCAAGAATTTTTAGGAAAGGATCCCTCGTCTTTTTTCCGCGTCCTGCCCGTTTCACAAAATACACAAGGCCGTAAATTGCAGCCGCCACAACCGCAAGAGTAAGCAAGATTCGCAATACTGAATAATCCGAAGGGCTGCC
>WRNF01000446.1 GCA_009776715.1 Treponema sp.
AAAAATCAATATGAAAAACTTTGCGACAGAGCAGCCGAAACTAGATAGCGACCTCTTGCCGGTATATCTCCGTTAATGAATCCTGCAACACTTGGGAAAAATTAATCCGCTTTTCTTTCGCAAATGTATTTAGCCATGCGGGAATAGTTAGATTTTTTCTTACCGCTTTATTGCCGTATTTTGCCGCGTATGCATCCATATCCAAAACAAGCATACTGACAAAGCCTCCGGATTCCGGGGATATTTTTTTTATTGGGCTTGCTTCCGGGGCAGGCTTGCCGTCTTCTAACTCTGTTAATACCCAACCAGAGGCGGCATCTGTTCCCATGGCGATCGCCTCTGCAAGCGTTGCCCCGCCGCTTGCGCAACCGGGAAGATCTGGGACTTCTACGGAATAGCCGCCTTCGCCCTCATAGAAAATTGCGGGATATGTTAGTTGCATAATAACCTCCTACGTTATTCCAGCTTGTTTCAGGATAGCCTTTATTATCACCGGCGCAATATCCCCGTTGTGATAGGGAATTGTTACCTTGCCCGGCTTAGAAGCATGGACATATTGATAATGCGAGCCTTTAACAGCCTTTACCGCCCATCCATCTTTTTTTAATATCCTTTCAATTTCCTGAAACTTCATGTTTTAATTATACGCATAATACGCATATATTGTCAAGAGGTAAACTGGTAATATGTCAAGGAGAAAATAAGGCAGTTGGATAAATTCGCCAATACAGTCGAGGAAATAAAGCAATGAGGGTTTAGAGGATAATCGGGGTTTAGGTATCGGGCTTATGGTTAATATAAACAGGGATAAAAAACTTTATTGACATAGCAATACAAAAAGCATTACATTTTAACTGTGAAGCTGTTAGGCATTGAATGGGACGATGATAAAAACTTAATCAACAAACAATTACATGATATAAGTTTTGAAACTGCGCAATTTGTCTTTGCCGATCCAGAAAGGCTTGAACGCTTTGATCGAAGCGAAAAAAACACATCGGGCGAAGAACGATGGCAAACTTTGGGCATGGTCGATAAAGTTCTTTTTGTGNTTTACACTGAAAGCAAAGATGATAAGCGAATNATATCGGCAAGAATAGCTGAAAAACATGAGAGGAGGAGTTACAATGGGTATTACCAGATCGACGGTTATGGTTGGGCAAAAGCCACCTAAAGAAGTTATAAGAGAAGTGAGGAGAGCGGCGCGGAAGCCAATCAACTTTTCTGAAGACTGCCCGCCCTCATCGCCGGAAGCCTTAAAAGAATTCGCTCATTTGGCGGCTGCGCGCAACAGGCTCAAGAAAAAAAAGTCGGTAACGATACGCATCGCCCCTGACGTTTTGGAATGCTATAAAACAATGGGAGACGGCTACACCGGCATAATGGCCGATGTGCTTAAATACGCTGCCGACAACCCCGATATTCTTGCAAACGCTACAAGGTAACACAAAAGCGAACCCTGCGAATGGTACTGTTTAGCGGCGGCATAGACTACAAGAAGCTGAGGAAACAAGCCGCAGGGACATACAGGCGTTTAGATTTAACGTGAGTTATTAGCCGGACACTGGCTTGCTTTCATATAATGTGCTAAAATATATTATGCCCCTTTCTATGGAACGAAATTAGATTACAGGCTTCAAATTTTGCGGAGGAATGGAAAGATAAAGCTCCAAAAGCAAAAGAAGAAGCGGATGCCCAGGACTTCCAAACCTGGAAGAAGGGGAATAGGGATCAGGGAACAGGGATCAGGGAGTCAGTATGATAATGTCTTTCAAGGATATGACAGTTTGGAAGGAGGCAATGAATCTAGTAAAAATGATTTATCTAGAGACAAAAATTTTTCCAAAAGAGGAAATGTATGGGCTAACCAGCCAAATAAGAAAGTCGGCTGTATCAATCCCAGCGAATATTGCAGAGGGCAACGGCAGAAAAAGCCGGAAGGAGTATCTACAGTTTCTATCGATAGCGAGTGGGTCAATATCTGAACTTGAAACACATCTTTTGATTGCAGAACAACTCAATTTTCTGACGAAAGAGGTGACTGAACAATTGCAGAAACAACTCCGATCTGTAGCCCGTTTGCTGCAAGCACTAAGAAATTCCCTAAATCCCGCTCCCCCCATTCCCCGATCCCTGATCCCTGATCCCTCAAAATAAAGACATGATTTCTGGAACTATAAGCCCCATAGACATACAAGCTGCCGAACACATGGGGGAATTACACGATGCCCTTAAAGATAACGGCTATACCGGTCATGAACTTGAAATGTACCTTGTCCGCCTTCTGTTTTGCTTGTTTGCTGATGATTCAGGTATTTTCGATGAAAAGAAGCTGTTTTTTAAGTATGACCGGACAAATGCTGACGGCAGTGATTTAGCCATGCATTTGGGTTATATTTTTGATACGCTCAACAAACCCGCAGATAAAAGGTTAAAAAATATAGACGAGACTCTTAATAAATTTCCTTATATTGACGGCAGCCTTTTTGAAGAACGGCTGGACATAGCCGCTTTCGATTCCGTTATGCGTAAAACTTTGCTAAAATGCTGTACTTTGGACTGGAGCCAAATTAAACCTGAAATTTTCGGGGCAATGTTCCAAAGCGTAAAAGACAAGGAAAAACGCCGCGCCCTTGG
>WRNF01000447.1 GCA_009776715.1 Treponema sp.
ATGCGGATATTGATTTTCCGCAGGAATTACTCTCTTTTATTGACGAATGGAAAGTAAAACCTGGGAGTTTGATTATGATACTTCATAAAACACAGGAAATTTACGGTTTTATTTCCAGGGAAGCGGCGGAACGGCTTTCCCGTCTTACGGGGATACCTCTTGCAAGAATATACGGAGTAATTACCTTTTACCATTTTTTCAAAACTGCCAAACCGGGGAAACACAAAATTTCGATTTGCCTGGGAACGGCTTGTTACCTAAAGGGAGGGCAGGACCTTATTGACGAAACCCGCAATTTGCTTGGGCTTGCGCCTGACGGAGTTACCGAAGACGGGCAATTTTCGGTTGATCCGGTCCGCTGTGTGGGGTGCTGCGGCCTTGCGCCGGTATTGACAGTTGGCAATGATACCTATGGCAAACTTACCAAGGATATGATCCCTGGCATTATCGCCAAGTATCAGGGCTTATAAAGGATTTAAACTTTAAGGAGAGTATAATGGCAAAAATGACACTGGAGGAACTGCGGAATTTGCGTAACTCCAAAAAAAAGGACTTGCAAAAACGGGATTCCGAAGGCAAGGAAATTCAGGTAATTATAGGAATGGGAACCTGCGGAATTGCAGCCGGTGCAAAACAGAGCCTTGATGCTTTTATTTCCGGGCTGGAAGATAATAAACTGACAGACAGCGTGGCAGTGCGGCAGACCGGCTGCATGGGTTTGTGCCACTCTGAACCTACGGTTGAGGTTATTGCGCCTGGAATGCCAAGCGTTATTTACGGCATGGTAGACAGCTCGATGGCTAAAGATATCATTCAAAAGCACATTATCGGCAAGGAACTCCTTAATGACTGCATTTTGGATCGTCCGGCTCTTGATATATTGAAATAAACGGAGGAAAAAATGGCATATAAACACTATATTCTTACATGCGGCGGGAGTTCCTGTGAATCTAAAAAAGGGGCCGAGATTTACGAGAAACTTGTTGCCGAAACGGAAAAACATGGCTTAAAAAACGATGTGCAGATTGTTAGAACGGGCTGTTTTGGCTTTTGCGCGAAGGGGCCGGTTGTTAAGGTTCTGCCCGAAGATTCATTTTATGTTGGCGTAAAACCGGAAGATGCCGGGGAAATTATTTCAGAACAAATCATTAACGGCCGTGAAGTAAAACACCTTCTGTATAAAGAGGATGAGCAGAAAAAATCTGTTAATCTAATTGAAAATATTCAATCGTACCGAAAGCAGGTGCGGGTTGTTTTGCGCAACTGCGGGGTAATTAATCCAGAAAATATTGATGAATACATTGCCCGCGACGGCTACAGCGGCCTTGAAAAAGCCTTGTTTGAATGGACGCCCGAGCAGATTATAGAGCAGATAAAAATTTCCGGTTTGCGCGGACGCGGGGGAGCGGGGTTTCCCACCTGGCTTAAATGGGAATTAACCCGCAAAGCGCGGGGGGAAGAAAAATTAGTGGTATGCAATGCCGATGAAGGCGACCCCGGCGCATACATGGACCGCTCCACCATAGAAGGCGACCCTCATTCAGTTATCGAAGGAATGATCACTGCCGGAAAAGCAACCGGCGCAAGTAAAGGGTATATTTACATTCGCGCCGAATACCCCCTTGCCATTGACAGGCTGAAAATAGCGCTGAACCAGGCTAAAGAATACGGGCTGCTGGGAGAAAACATTCTTGGATCGGGCTTTAATTTTGATATCGAAATTAGGCTTGGAGCAGGCGCTTTTGTCTGCGGAGAAGAAACTGCGCTGATTAAATCGGTCGAGGGCAACCGGGGAATGCCCATACCCAAACCTCCGTTTCCGGCNAATAAAGGGCTGTGGCTAAAACCCACCGTTATTAACAATGTTGAAACCTACGCNAATATTCCTGTAATTACCGCAAAGGGCGGCGAATGGCTTGCCAAACTGGGAACNGAAAAATCCCACGGAACCAAAGTCTTTGCCCTAACCGGAAAAATAAAAAACACCGGCCTGGTGGAAGTGCCCATGGGAACAACCCTGCGGGAAATTATTTTTGAAGTCGGCGGCGGCATTAAAGACGGCAAAAAATTTAAAGGCGTGCAGACCGGCGGCCCGTCGGGCGGCATTCTTACCGAAAAATCCCTTGATCTGCCGATTGAATTTGAAACCTTAACCGCAAACGGCTCAATGATGGGTTCTGGCGGCATGATTGTCATGGATGAAGATGACTGCGTGGTAGACGTTGCCCGTTTTTACATGGATTTCTGTGTCGATGAAAGCTGCGGCAAATGTTCTCCCTGCCGCATTGGGACAACTCAAATTTTAAAATTGCTGGAAAAAATTGCCGGCGGCAATGGCGAAGAATCTGACCTGGACAAACTTAACGATATAGGNGAAGCCATGACTAAGGCCAGCCTCTGCATGCTTGGCGGTTCGGCGGCAAATCCAACTTTATCCACAGTTAAAAATTTCCGTGATGAGTATCTTGAACATATTCATAACAAGAAGTGCCGTTCAGGAAAATGCAAGCAGTTGGTGCGTTTCCTGATTGATGCGCCCAAATGCATAGGATGCGGCGCCTGCGCCAGAAAATGCCCTGCGAACTGCATTACAGTGGAGGATGCTGCAAAATATCCCGACAAGAAGCGGCC
>WRNF01000448.1 GCA_009776715.1 Treponema sp.
CGTACAATTGTATAAAACATTTGCTTTTCTGTCTGTAATGCAATCTTTAAAAAAACAAAATATTTTTTAAAACAATAATGCATTTTGAATTTTTCCGCCATATATATAGTAAGGAGAAAAAATGAAATATCTGCATTTATTTATTGCAGGAATATGTATTATTTCCTGCACGGTTTATTCCTGCGCCTCAGGAGTCGATGAGGCAGCCGCTGCAATACTCGGGAAAAATTCTGAAGCGCCGGTTTTTCTTTCCTGCAAGGCAGTCTCGGCATCAGAAATTAATTTTGAATTCTCATTGCCTGTAAAGGTAATGTCGGTTTTTTTCAATCCGGAAGTAAAATTGGAAGAAGTGGAAGACGGCAGCATCGTCAGGGTAATTTACAGTGAAGGTCCAGGCCCTGGCGAAAAACTTACCGCCGATCTTCTTGCCGAGGATGAAAACGGNAATACCATTAATGTGCTTATTCCGTTGATGACAAGAAATGACAGAATTCCTAATTTGATCATCACTGAATTAAGAACAGAAAATTCCAAACCAAAAAGTGAATTTATCGAGTTCAAGACACTTAGTGAAGGAAACCTTGGGGCAATGAGAATTTTTGTTTCCGGCAACAATAAAGAACCCTTGCTGTATACATTCCCGCCCATTGAAGCATCCAAAGGCGAGTATGTTACCCTTCATTTAAGGACAACAGAAAGCAACTGTATTAATGAATTAGGAAAAAATCTGGAAGAATCCGGCGGGCCAGATTCTTCTCCAACAGGACGGGACCTTTGGATTCCCGGTAACACAAAATTGCTGCATAAAACAGACGTTATTTACTTTCTTGATCAGGATGATAATGTATTGGATGCACTGATGCTGTCTGAGAATAATGATCCCTGGTGGAATAAAGAATATTTTGCCGAAGCAGCAGAATTTTTATTCAGCAAAAACGCATGGAAAAGCCCAGACGGTAAAATCTGCGGGCCAGCAGAAGCGGTGCAATCGACAGGAACAACCGCAACCCGCACAATTAACCGCGATGAAACTAAAAGCGAAAAATCCGGCACTGCATTGGATTGGTATATTACCGCAACAAGCTGTGCAACACCGGGGAAGCCTAACAATGTAAAAAGGTATGTTCCCTAAAAAGGCAACTAAACAGTTACAAATTTTTAAACATTGATTCAATGTCATGCTTGGGGGCAGCGCCGATTTTTTGGTTTACTATTACTCCATCCTTGTAAATTACAAGATTGGGAACAGATACAATCTCATGCTGCCCTGCAAGCTCGGTTTCTTCGTCAATGTTTACCTTGCAAATTTTGATTTTTCCGCTATATTCATTGGCAATCTCGTCAATAATTGGACCTATCATCTTGCAAGGCATACACCACGGAGCCCAAAAATCAATTAAAACAGGAATGGCCGATTGTAAGACTTCCTGTTCAAAATTCCCGCTGTTTAAATTTATTGCTATACTCACAATTTCTCTCCTGATTTTTATAATAACAGTCAATGTGTTTCTTCACAAGGGTTTTCCATAGAATTAATAATCAAATTTAAACTTTAATGCGCCATTTACGATTTTAGAACAATTTGGTTATAATTAAGACATGGATAAAAAGCCGGAAGAAAAAACTCCTGAAGGAATGTTTAGGAAATTATATGAAATAATCACCAGGNTGCGGGGGCCTGGCGGCTGCCCCTGGGATCAGGAGCAAACTCCGTCTTCGCTGCGCAGTTGCCTGATTGAAGAAACATTTGAGTGCATTCAAGCTATTGATGAAAACAATACAATGAATATCATGGAAGAACTTGGGGACATATTTTGCCTTGCAANAATGATTTCCTGCCTTCATGAAGAAAAAAACGATTTTTCTGTTGCAAACGTGCTGGAAACAATTTCAGAAAAACTGGTTAGNAGNCATCCTCATGTTTTTGGCAATACAACAGTAAAAAATTCAAGCGAAGTGCTTGATAATTGGGCTAAAATTAAGGTGACGCAGGAAGGCCGCAACCCAAAAAATTCTATTCTGGATGCAGTAAGCTCCGGCCTTCCGCCGCTGGATAGGGCATGGAAACTTCAGAAAAAAGCCGCAAAAGCCGGGTTTGACTGGCCGAATGTTGAAGGCGTAACTGAAAAAATTCAAGAGGAACTTGCCGAAGCAATGGAAGCGGCAAATACCGCTAATGGCAAGGAAAATTCCAGGGAAAAAACGGAGGAAGAACTGGGCGATCTTCTTTTTTCTGTGGTTAATCTTTGCCGCTATTTAAAAATCGATCCTTCCCTTGCGCTTCGCCGCACAAACAGTAAATTCGTTGAACGGTTTAAGTTTATGGAAAAAAAGATGAAAGAAAACGGTTTGGAAATGAAACAAGAAAATTTAAGCCAAATGGATGAATTCTGGAACGCTGCAAAAAATTTATAAAAACCCTTCAAATCCCCATTTATTTGCTATTTAAAATTTTACGGAGAGAGAGGGATTTGCCCTCCAGGCCTCGACTTCCTGTCTCGGCCTTCCGGGCCGGGGTTTTTGCTAAACCGTCACCCTTGACGGTTTACCTATTTGAGGCTCTTGCCTCAAATAGGCCGCAAAAACCCTTCAAATCCCCATTTATTTGCTATTTATA
>WRNF01000449.1 GCA_009776715.1 Treponema sp.
AAAACCATGCCAGCTTAGCCTGCCGTTCCGCTGTTTTAATGAAAAAAACCGAAGTGCTTGTAAACAAAGAAGCCCTAGACCTTGGGCTTGTCAACAAGGCGGTTATGGAAGCAATGTTTAACAAGGGCATAATAAAAAAAATCGATGACCCTTGCCCCCTGTTTACCCGTCTTGGAATAAATTCGGGCAGCATGGTAGTGGGCAATATGGGAACCCCCAATAAAATGGATTATACCATTATGGGCAATGCGGTGAATCTGTCCGCCCGGCTGGAAGGGGTAAACAAGCAATACAATACCGGAGGCATTTTAATCAGCGAATACACCAGGGAACAAATTGGAGACGATTTTGTCCTGCGCCCGCTTAGCCGTGTCCGTGTTGTGGGAATCAATACTCCTCTGCGCCTGTATGAACTGCTTGACATTAAAAATGAAGCAAAGCCGGAATTACTGGAAATGGTAAAAAGCTGGGAACAGGCATTTACAGCCTATGAACAAAGGAATTTTGCCTCTGCAGCGAAAATTTTTCAGGAAATCTGCGGGCAGAATCAAGATGACCTTTGCGCGAAAAAATACTATGACCGCTGCAATAAATTCATTACAGCGCCACCTGTTGACGCGCAATGGGATGACGGGGTAGACAATTTAACCGAGAAATAATACTCCCAAAAAAATTAGCAAAAGCATGCTTTTTTGGGGTGGGCAGCGGGGTACCGTTGCCCACAACTGAATAATAACAAATTTTCACATTGACATTTTCATGGAATTTCCTCTATAATTACTTATATTATTTATACAATTCCGAATATGGAGATAACTATGAAAAGAATTCTTTTTTTGATCCTTTGCATTTGTGCCGCAAACGTTTTGTTTGCTCAGGCAAGAAAGGGCGGCACAATGTATGTTGCCATTAAATCGCTAGAACTAAAATCTTCCACCGGTTATTTTGCGTCAACAAAAGGCACTCTTGCCTATGGCGCGCAGGTAACAGTGCTGCAGGTTAGCGGAACCTGGATGGAAGTACGCTCTGCCGCCAATGCTTCCCTAACAGGCTGGGCAGCCACTGCTAACCTTACATCCAAACGCATTGTTGCAGGAAGCACAGCCACAGCATCTGCACAGGAAGTTGCCCTTGCCGGAAAAGGGTTTAACCAGGAAGTGGAAAATTCTTACAAATCGGACGGCAAGTATAATTATGACGATGTGGACAAAACCGAGACCCAAAAAGTGTCCGATGAAGAACTTAAGGCATTCATTTCCGAAGGCCATCTGTCAATGGGAGAGTAAATAATGAAAAACAATATTTTAATAATTTTTATTTGTGCATTTTGTGTTTTTTTCCCTGCCTGTAATTCATTGGCAAACGCCTTAAGTTTGGGTGCCCAGTCGGGAGGGCTTGATGAAAACACAGCTAATGCATTTAATAATGCCAGCAAGGCATTGTCATCCGCTGCGGAAGACATTAATCCTGAGCAGGAATATTATATTGGCAGGGCAGTTGCAGCGAACATACTTGGCTCATACATGCTGTATGAAGGAAATCCTTTACTTACTGCATATGTGAACAAGATATGCAATAGTATTGTAATCAATTCCCCAAAACCGGATATCTACAACGGGTATTATGTGATGTTATTGGATTCAGAGGAAATAAATGCGTTTGCAACATCAGGCGGCCATATTTTTATTTCAAGAGGTTTGATATCCAGCGCAAAATCGGAAGATGCCCTGGCAGGGGTAATAGCCCATGAAATTGCGCATATTCAATTGCAGCATAGCATTAAAGCGATAAAAACAAGCCGCATCACACAGGCATTGCTGGTAACCGGCACATCCGCTGTTGGAGCCGCCTCTGGTCTTGATGTAAACGAATTAACTGATATTTTTAACGAATCAGTAGGGCAAATTGTAACAACAATGGTAAACAACGGTTATTCCCAGTCGCAGGAATTTGATGCAGATAACACTGCCATGGGACTCCTGGCTGCAACAGGATATAACCCTTCAGGTTTAATTGATATGTTGAAGGAGCTGAGCAAGACTCAGGCCGCTCATTCAGGCGGTTTTAACAAAACCCACCCAACGCCGGAAAAACGCATTCAAAGCGCGCAGAAAGCATTGAAGAAATACAAAGTAAACGATACCAGTGCTTACCGTCTGCCGCGCTTCAGCGAATTCGGTTAAAATGAGACAAGGAATGGAATTATTTGTAGATAACGAATAATTATTTCATTCCTTGTCTATAACTTCATTTGGCCTCTCGCTAAGCCATATATGCAAAAGCCACGGATTTTCACGGATTTTACGGATTCACACGGATTTTTAATTTTATTTTTAAATTCTGTGAAAACCCGATGATCATTCTTGGTTTCAGTCCTAGAAATCTATAAGCCTATGTGTAAATCTGTGGAAATCCGTGTAAATCCGTGGCCTTTTAACGACAGCTTCAACTCCTAGAAATCTATATTCCTCCGCGTTAATCCGCGAAATCCGCGGACCCTTAAATAAAAGTTACCAAAGAGTTGGTTCGCCGCAGAGGGCGGCGCGGCAGCTTGTCTATAACTTCATTTGGCCTCTCGCTAAGCCATATATGCAAAAGCCACGGATTTTCA
>WRNF01000450.1 GCA_009776715.1 Treponema sp.
AATAAACATAAAAGAAGCCCAGACTGTTCAGTCAACCGTTCCGTACACCGAAGATGAACGCGAAAACATATCGATTTATGAAACGCTGAACTCGGCTGTGGTAAACATCACTACAGAGGTTATGGTGTACAACTGGTTCCTTGAGCCGATTCCCCAGGAGGGCAGTTCCGGTTCCGGTTCGATTATCGATGCCCGCGGTTATGTTTTAACCAACAACCATGTTATCCGCAATGCTCACAAAGTGTTTGTGAACCTTGCCGACGGCAGCCAGTTTGAAGGAACTGTTATTGGAACCGATCCGGAAAACGACATTGCAGTATTAAAATTCGATCCTCCGAGGGGAACGGAACTGCGGACTATTCCCTATGGCGATTCAAGCTATTTGAAAGTGGGGCAAAAGGTGCTGGCCATTGGCAATCCCTTTGCGCTTGAGCGGACGCTGACGGTGGGCATTGTTTCCGGTCTGGGAAGGCCGGTGCGGATTGCCCGCGATTTTGTTGTCCGCGACATGATCCAGACCGATGCTTCCATTAACCCTGGCAATTCAGGAGGCCCGTTATTGGATACCCAGGGCAGGATGGTGGGAATCAACACTATGATCTATTCCCCATCCGGCGGATCGGTGGGCATTGGTTTTGCTGTGCCGGTAAACATTGCCAAACGGGTGGTAACGGAACTGATTCAATACGGCAAGGTAAAGCGCGGCTGGATTGACGCAACCATGGTGCAACTGTTTCCCAATCTGGTTCGTTATGCGAAACTTTCTATTGAAACCGGCATGCTGGTTTCCCGCACAAACAGAGGAGGCCTTGCGGAAAAGGCCGGACTGCGGCAGGGCAGCGAGCCGGTGCAGTCTGGGCGTTCTGTCATTTACCTGGGCGGGGACATTATCACTTCTGTTGACGGCATGAGAATTCACAATTTATCCGATCTGTACGGGGACATTATCACTTCTGTTGACGGCATGAGAATTCACAATTTATCCGATCTGTATTCGGCTTTGGAACACAGCAAACCGGGCGACAAGGTAAAAGCGGAAGTGTACCGCGGAGGGAATACCGTTACATTGGACATAACCCTGGCAGACAGGGAAGAGGCAATGAACAGGTAGGCCATGAACGAAACCCCCAGAGCAAACCGCATTCACATAGGTTTTTTTGGCTGCCGCAATACCGGGAAATCAAGCCTTGCCAATGCGGTTACCGGACAGGATCTGTCGCTTGTGTCCGATGTTAAAGGCACTACTGCCGATCCGGTGTACAAGTCAATGGAACTGCTGCCTCTGGGTCCGGTGGTTATTATTGACACTCCCGGCATAGACGATGAAGGCGCTTTGGGCGAATTGCGCATAAGCCGCAGCCGCCGTGTATTGAATAAAACCGATGTTGCCGTTCTGATAACGGAAATGGGTTCCCCGCTTAACGCATTCGAAGAGGAATTAATCGAAATTTTTAAATCAAAAAAAATTCCCTATGTAATTGCGCATAACAAAGCGGACCTCTTGCAGAAAGCACATACACAGCTCCTCCCAGCCGAAGTTGCCAATCTGTTAAACGACACCCCCGAACCTCCATCTTCCACTGCTCATTGTTCCCTGCTCCCTGCTCATTCCCCGACCCCCGAAGCTACATCTTCCACTGTTCACTGTTCACTGCTCACTGCTCACTGCTCACAAATCCCCGTAAGCGCAAAAACCGGCTACAATATTAATCTGCTTAAAGAAACTATCGCCGCGCTTGCCCAAAACAGTGAACCGAAACAACTGCTTGAGGGCCTGGTTGACAAGAGGGACTTTGTTTTGCTGGTTATTCCCATTGATGCGGCAGCGCCAAAGGAACGCCTGATCCTTCCGCAGCAGCAAACAATCCGCTGCATACTGGACATGGGCGCCGTTGCAGTTGCGGCAAAGGATGATGAGCTGGAGGAAACCCTGGCTTCCCTGGGAAAAAAGCCGGCGCTGGCAATTACCGACAGCCAGGTTTTTGCGAAAGTTTCCGCCCTTGTGCCGTCCGAGATTCCGCTTACATCGTTCTCGATCCTGTTTGCAAGGCGCAAAGGCTGGCTGGAAACTGCGGTAAAAGGAGCGGCGGCCCTGGATAAATTGCAGGACGGCGATACCGTGTTAATCTGCGAAGGCTGTACCCACCACCGCCAGTGCGATGACATCGGCACGGTAAAAATTCCCGCAATGGTAAAAAAATATTCCGGTAAAGAAATAAATTTTAGTTTTTGCTCTGGCGGCGATTTTCCGGAGGACCTTTCCGCATACTGCATGGCAATACACTGCGGCGCCTGCATGCTCAGTGACCGTGAAATGCAATACCGCATCAGTTGCGCCGAAGATCAGGGAACCGCCTTTACCAATTACGGCATAGCCATTGCCAAAATGCAGGGAATACTGGAGCGGGCTGTAAGCAAATGAGCAATGATCGGGGATCGGGGATCAGGGAACAGGGATCAGGGAATATGGGGATCGGGGAATATAGGGATCGGGGAATGGGGAGGGCGGGGGTTAGGGAGCAGGGATTGTTGTTCGTTAGATAATCATGAAAACATCACGATACGCTTACAAACCAAAACCCTGATCCCCGATCCC
>WRNF01000451.1 GCA_009776715.1 Treponema sp.
GCGGAGTGCTTGTTACAGGTAGCGGCAGCAGCTTTAATATGGAAGGAGGAACTATAAGCAATAATAGCAGCAGGTCTGGAGGCGGTGTATATACCTCCCTTGGCTGCTACTTCACCATGTCCGGCGGAACCATTAAGGGTAATTCCGCTTCTGAATGCGGCGGCGGTGTTTTTGCGTTGGATATCACTAAAACCGGAGGAATAATTAACGGATATACGTACGGAGACACTGACAGTAATACGGTAATAAGTAATGGGACGGTTCTTAATAACTGGGGCCATGCGGTCTGCGTAGCCACGTTTGCTGAAAGACGCAGGGAATCTACTGCCGGTATATTGGTTAATCTGTATTCGAATATTCCAGGCATTGATGGCGGATGGGAGAATGGAAACAGCTCTGAGGTTTCCTTTAATGTCTCCAACTCTTTGGAATTTGATACAGCTCTTGCCGCTATACGCAGCGGTTCTCCCGGAGATTATGACATTACCCTTACTGCAAATATTAGCCTTGCTCCGCAGAATTTTGTATATAATGCTTACAATACCAAGACAATTACAATTAAAGGTAATAACGCAGCGCGGACCATCAGCCTTTCCAGCCAGGGATCACTCTTTACAATTGGTGGTCTATATGAAAAAATTGTTCTGGAAAATATTATTCTGCAGGGTATTGTTAATAATACTAATGCGTTAATTAGCGTAACTTCAAGTGGAACTCTAACAATGAATGCTGGAGCGAAAATTACCGGTAATACCTCAGGTTCATACGGCGGTGTGTATGTCAGCGGCGGTACCTTTAACATGACAGGGGGGGAGATCAGCGGTAATAATATTACTTCCAAAAGCGAGTATGATGGCGGCGCCGGTGTACATCTTGATGGTATCAATTACAACACCATATTCACCATGACAGGGGGAACCATAAGCGCTAACACAAGCGGGGCAAACGGTGGCGGAGTGTATCTTGTTAATTCCTGTATTTTTAATATGGAAGGAGGCACTATCAGCGGCAATTCCAGCAATCTGAATGGCGGCGGGGTGTTCCTTCGACCTACAAGTGGAACCACCTTCACTATGTCGGGAGGGGAGATCAGCGGTAATACTGCCGTGCAAGGAGGCGGAGTGTTTGTTACTTATTTTAGCTACAATAATAACCACTTCATTAAATCCGGAGGCGGTATTATTTACGGGAATAACGAAGGCAGCAACAGTAACACCGCGAAGGCCGGAAACGGTAATGGTCACGCGGTGTATTGGGATCCCCGTTATCGTGACACTACTCTGGGTGCAGTTGACAACATCAGTAACGATGTTTTATCATCGCCGCCATGGAATCAGTAGGCAGATTACTGCGAAGCGCCGCGCCAATATGAACGCTGGTTTTATTGACACATAAAACAATAAACAAGGCTGTCCGGAATTCTTTTTCAGGCAGCCTTTTTTACTTCTGGACATCTCTAAAAACTTCAGTTTTTAGAGGTTCCTTTCTATAAGAAAAGGCCAAAATTTGTTATATTTTATGGGTGAACGCAGATGAGAAAACCATTACTTGTTTGGGTCAAGACCTATTTTTACACATGAGGCAGGGTAATCATCAACTGTTTTATAAAATGCTCTCATCCCAATAACCAGTCAACAATGTTGACTTTTTGAATACCCTTATGAGTAATAGCAGGTTCAACATCAGTGGTGATTAATGTTCTTCGGTAAAAATCTTTTACCAGTTCAAATGGTCGTATTTCCCTTTCAAATGTGCTTTGTTCTTTTGTAGTCCAGGCTACCTGAATATATTCCTGTTCACCATTTGCTTTTTTTACGACAAAATCAATTTCTGTATTATCGGCTTTACCTATATTTATCTGACAGCCGCGCCTTAGCAATTCCAAATAAACAATATTTTCCAGATCATGCCCCAAATCGGAATAATTTTTCTGGCCCAAAAAATGTTTCCTAAATCCCAAATCAACGGCATAGTATTTTTCCTGGGTTTGTAAAAGTTCTTTACCCCGTAAATCATAACGCTTAACCTTGTAGAATAAAAATGATTCAACCAAAGCGCTAATATAGTTATTGACTGTATTATGCGAAATGGAAAGATTATTGTTTGTTTTCAGGGTGTTGGTAATTTTCTTGGGAGAAATTATTGAACCTATGGAATCAAAGAGAAAGGCAGTTGTCTTGTAAAAATGATCTTCATGCCGCCATTTATTCCGGACAAGCACATCTTTTTGAATAATATTGTTAATAACTTCCTGAATGTAATCTTTGGCATAATTTTCCGGCAAACCAAAAAGTCCCGGTAATCCGCCAGTGTCCATGTACTTTGCAAACAATAAATCTATACGGGAAATATCAGTTTGCGTCAAAAGGAATTCCCGAAAAGAAAATGGCTGTATATGAATGGGAATGTAGCGGCCGGTAAGCAAGGTCCCCAATTCGCCTGATAGAAGCCAGGCATTTGAACCTGTTATGTATACATCAATGTTGTTTTTTACATAAAGCCCGTCTATGAGCCGTTCAAAATCTTTTACCTGCTGAACTTCGTCAAGAAATACATAACAGGGTAAAGACAGGTTTAATTGATTAATTAT
>WRNF01000452.1 GCA_009776715.1 Treponema sp.
CGCATTTTCTTGTCTTGTTGGCTTTTATTGTGCATCACGCCGTGTTAGATTTTTCATCTACAGCCTTACGGCTNCATTATCGGGCGCCGTTTCTGGGTATTCATTTTCTGCAATTGCTGTAAGCTAACCGTAGGTTATTACACAGACCTAGCCAGACGGCTAGTACCGCATAGCAAAAAACAGTGTAAGTCTTTATCTCATAAGGAATTAGCGTTGCTAATCCCGTCCGGCTAAATTTTATGAATTTGGGGTGTAAGCTGATATGACAGCAATATCCCAAGAAAGAGGTTTTATGAGAGTAAAGGCGAATTTTTCAGTATTCGGGCGGAAACTGCCGTCCGGCAAAAAGGTGTATTATTACCATTGTTACGATGCGAAAGGCAAAAGGCAGTGGGCAAAATCCACAGGGAAAACAAAAAAAACAGAAGCGGTTTTGCATTGCATGGATTTATTCAGGGCAGGCTTGTTAATCCCCGAACAGAAAGTACCGACATTTGCGGAATTTTCAGAAGGATGGTGGGATATCGAAACTTACAGTTATTTAAAACGGCGGCAGCTTCAAGAGCCAGCCGCTGAAACCACTATCCATTCGCACAGGGGGAATTTCAAAAACCACATTAAAGATTATTTTGCGAAATACAAACTTGACGAAATTACTCCTGATGTAATAGAGGGGTGGCTTTTGCATATGAGCGAGAAAACCGGATTGAAAGAAAATAAAAAGGCTGCCGGAAAAAAATTGAACGCAAAAACCGTTAATCTGGCTTATGTCACGCTTAAGCTGATGATGAACGAAGCGGCGCGGAAAAAGTTAATAAAATCAAACCCTTGCAAAGAAGTCAAGAAGCTGAAAGAGGTTGCTGAAAGAGGTTGATATAAAACGCGAAATATTAACTGCCGCCGAAGTGAAAAAATTGTTCGCTCCTGACTGGGGTTTGGTTTGGGATAATAAGGCTGTTTATTGACGAATGGAGCGAGATCGCGACCGTGCTTGCACGGGCATGATCGAGCGAATGAGGAAACGAAGGGTTTAATACCCCGCCTGACCACTCGTGAGTGGTCAAGGCGGAAAGCCGACGTAGGCGGCGGGTGCAGGGCTTGCCCTGCGGTATTATACCCTTTATTACGCAAACCGGCTGGCGGCCTGCACAGGAATGAGGCTGGGGGAAATCCGCGGGCTGCGCCGAGAAAATGTGTTTGACGATTATATCCATGTCGGCGGCCAGTTTACCCGCTTCGGTTATAAGCCTGCCACTATAAACAAACAGTCGCGGAATATACCGATAACGCCGCTGGTAAGGCTGGAACTGGAAGAACTTTTGTTGGTGAACGGGAACGGCTATGTGTTTTCAGAAGACGGCGGGGAAACGCCGTTACCGGCTGGCAAAGTGGGTCGGCTATTTGACCGTGCTTTGAACAATATCGGGATAAACAGTGAAGAAAGAATGAAAAGAAATTTGACATTTCACGCATGGATTTTAAATGTTGCGAAAGCAACTTCCATTCTTGAACACTTTGCTGCTGATGTCCGATGTTACTGAGAAAAAGGTGCAGTCGGTTACGGGGCATTTGACAAATAAAATGACAGACCATTAGACGCATTTTGACACAAGGAAATTCACAGAGGTCTGGAATGTCCAGTCTGAATTGCTGGCTATTGACGAACCCGAAAAAGAAAATCCAGTTATAGCAACTGAAACACAAATTGCCGCAATAGAGTAATTTCGCTATTTCTGCCAATAAAGAGCTGTCTCCGGCGTTAGCCGGGGTCGGCTTTTTTTTTCTGCAAAACCTAGCCGGACGGCTAGTGCAGTTTTAATCCGCGCGGGGTGAAAATCAGGGTATGCGAGGAGAAACATGAAAACAAACGAACCGGCGGCAGATGAAATTATGAACTACAAAGGGCTTTCCGCTTACCTGAAGATGGCGCAGGGGACTTTGCGGCACAAGGTTATGGGCAACAGCATCCCTTATTACAAAATCGGTAAAAATGTGCGGTTTTCCAAAACGCTCATTGAAAAATGGCTAGCGGAACACCAAAGGGAAGCGAAAGTTAAAAAACCTGAGAACAACGAAACTGGCGGGGGCGTATTGCCCGATGAATCAGCGTGACCGTGAAAACCGGACGATACGCCTAATTACTTGCAGCCTTGAATTTAGGACATTTGAATTATGAATTCAATGCGGGCAAGTTTTTAAAATTTCTCTATTTACCTAATTACTTCAGGCTCCGAATTCTGGATATTTGAATACGGGCGGGACGGATAAACGGGAAATGAAAATTGCACTAAATACAACTATTTTTCGCGCCTCATCATTAATTAAGTTTAAACAGGAGATAAAAAAAGAACAGGGCATTAATGAAAAATTGGGCATTTTGACTAATTACTTTGCGCTCTGTATTTAGGAAATTTGAGTTATGAATTCTGCGAACGACAACAGGAAAGCAAATGACGACTAGTTGCGCTATTATTGCAACTAACGCAGAATTCATCGCCGGATTATTGCGCGACAAACTGCGGGAGGCGGGTTTAAAAGTTTATTCGTGGCGAGCCTGACTACTTAATCTTTGATTAAGTAGTCAGGCGA
>WRNF01000453.1 GCA_009776715.1 Treponema sp.
AGACGCGCCATCAGATAACCGAAAGGATAGCCGATAAAGACAACTGCAACGGTGCAAATAAGTGCAAGTTTAATTGATTGTATGAATGCTTCCAGATACACCGGTTCAAAAATTTGCCGGTAATTGTCCAAATTAAAATCAGGCGCTATGCCCATAGCGCCCTGCCGCCGCATAAAACTCATTGCAACAATGAAAATAAACGGTCCCAGTATAAAAATAACAGTAAACAGATACAAGGGGATGAGTGCCGGAGAAAACGGCCCGACCCGGCTTTTCAATCCCTTGCCACCTTTACTGCATTGGAGGGCAGCCAGCTTACCAGCACCTCATCGCCGTCATTAAAGGGGCTTTCAATTCCCTGAATGCTGGCGCAAATTTCTTCGCTTTGTGAAAAGGCATCGCCTTGCAGCCTGGCGTTGATGCGCAGCAAGCCGCCGACAAAGTTCTTTCCTGTTATTGTTGCACGAAGGCCATCCCCTCCGTCTTTGGCCGGAGTAAGAATGATATTTTCTTCACGCACCGCAAGGTATTGATTTTCATGGCAAGGAATAAGGTTCGCATTTCCGACAAATTTAGCCACAAACGCCGTTCCAGGAGCATTGTACACATTGGCTGCCGTACCAACCTGTTCAAAAATTCCGTTGCGTATAACGGCAACCCTGTCTGACATTGCAAGGGCTTCCTCCTGATCGTGGGTTATGTACACAAAGGAAATGCCCAGTTGTTTTTGTATGCGCTTAAGTTCTATTTGGAGCTGCCTCCTCAATTGCAAATCCAGAGCGCCCAAGGGTTCATCCAACAGCAGCGCCTTGGGCTTGTTGATTAATGCCCTTGCAACCGCTACCCGCTGCCGCTGGCCGCCGGAAAGCTGATGCGGCCGCCGTTTTTCAAAACCTTCAAGCTGAACCAAAGCCAAGGATTCTGTAACTGCTTTTCGTATTTCTGTTTTTGATTTATGCTGAAGTTTAAGGCTGTAAGCAATATTCTGTTCGACGTTCATATGAGGAAAAAGAGCGTAATTCTGAAACACCATATTTACGCCCCGTTTTTCCGGAGGAAGCATATCTACATTTACCCCATCCATAAAAACACTGCCTGAGTCCGCTGTTTCCAGCCCTGCGATTATCCGTAAAATTGTTGTCTTTCCGCAGCCGGATGGTCCTAATAAGGTAATAAATTCACCATGCCCGACAGAAAGATTCAGCCCTGAAAGGACGCTAACCTGACCGAAACTTTTTGTTATTCCATCAAGCCGCAACAATTCATTTATTTCCACATTTTAAGCGTATATGTATGAGTCTTTATTGTCAATAGAGTTTTGGAGCCTGTCGGACTTGTAGATTTTTACAGAGAGTATCTGTAAAAATCATTGGTTTTGGGGCTCCTTACGGAGTTTGCAGAGTAAAAAATGCTCAAAAACGATGTTTTTTCGCATTTTTTTTATCAAAATGGACAAAGTCCGACAAACTCCTATGTAAAAGATACGGTTTTTCACAACAACTTTTTGCCTTTGGTGTTTGTAGAAAAAGGTTTCTCCCAGAAGCACGGAGGTATAAAGTTTTAAATATTATTTTTCCCCCTTCCCGCTACACCGGCAGCTCCTGAACCTGCGTTCCAAGCGCTGCTGCGGCCTGTTCTGCATCTTTCATTCCGGTGATTATTACCCTGCCGGAAGCTGCCTGCGATGCCAGTTTATTCAGCGCAGCAGAGATGTCATTTTTACCCATGCCAATAATCCGTTCCAGTTTTCGCTGCCGGCATTCATTGTCAATGAAAGAGACATAACGCAAAAAGTCGCTTGCAGATTTTTCTGACGGAGTGCGGGGACGGGTTTCCCGCGAGTAAGCGCCGATAATTGTTTTTTCCAGTTCATCCTTTTCTATTGTTTTAACCGCATAGTCTTTTAAAATGGAACTAAATGAATCCAGAGAACGTAAGGGGCTGGGGTCGCGGTATGTGGAAAGGGAAAAACAGCGTTCAAGGTTATCGCTGTTCGCAGAAGCTCCGTAAGCGCCGCCCTTCATGCGAATATCTTCCCATAACGCGCCGGTGTTAAGATAATGCATTAACACAGATTCAGCAGCCTGGTCATGCGTGTCAAAAGCTGCGGCAGTCAGGGTCATTGCGGCAAAACCTACCTGCAAGGAAGGAGAGGCAAAAACTTCCGGAGATGCCTGTGTTTCAGGCGGATGTAAAACGCCTGTACTATCGGCGGCTCTTGCCCGGGGGGAACCAAATCGTGAAAATTGCTGTCCTATCAATTTTGATGCTGCGTTAAGCGCAATATCCGATCCGGCAAGATTGACGAATAAACCGTTCCCGGCAATGGCATCCCTTAGCTTTACAAGTTTAGCGCTGATTTCCGCCATATCCATTTCGGCAAGCTGATGCGCAAAAATAAGCTGGCTTATTCCGTTCCATGTTTCTCCGGTTTTAGTGGAAGGCGACATAAAACGGGCGGCCCTTGCAGATGCGTACAGATGGCCTAAATTGGAAAAGCCGGAGCGTAATTCATTTTTCATTTCCATTACCAAATCTTTTAAGCGCCTCAGATCGCTAAAATCAGCTTCACCGATAAGGCGCAGGGC
>WRNF01000454.1 GCA_009776715.1 Treponema sp.
TGTATAAAATTGCCGGAGAGCTTACTTCTACCGTATTTCACATTGCGGCAAGGGCTTTAGCGACATCCAGCCTTTCTATTTTTGGCGATCATCAGGATGTAATGGCATGCCGGCAAACAGGCTGGGCAATGCTGGCAGCGAACAGTGTCCAGGAAGTAATGGATTTGGCAGTAATTGCCCATGCTTCCACCCTGCGGTCCCGTGTTCCGTTTTTGCACTTTTTTGACGGTTTCCGCACCAGCCATGAACTGCAAAAAATTGAAGAGGCCTCGTATGAAGTAATGCGCAGCATGATCGATAACGATCTGGTAACTGCCCACCGCGAACGGGGGCTTAATCCCGAAAAGCCCTATATCCGGGGCACTGCGCAAAATCCCGACACTTATTTTCAGGGCAGGGAAGGGGTGAATAAGTACTATGACGCGGTTGCCGGCATTGTGCAGGCGGAAATGGACAAATATGCGAAGCTCACCGGCCGCCAATACCATGTTTTTGACTACTACGGCGCAAAAGACGCCGAAAAAGTAATCGTTATTATGGGATCGGGGGCAGATACCTGCGAAGAAACCATTGACTGCCTTCTTTCAAAAGGCGAAAAGGTTGGCATGGTTAAGGTTCGGCTGTACCGGCCCTTTGACGCAAAACTGTTTGTTAAGGCCCTGCCTGCCACGGTAAAAGCCATTGCCGTGCTTGACCGCACGAAAGACCCGGGAGCGCTGGGCGAGCCTTTATACCAGGATGTGCGCACCGCAATCGCCGAAATGCAGTTTGCCGGCGAGTCGCCCTTTCCCGGCAACCCGCTGGTGCTGGGCGGACGCTACGGGCTTGGTTCCAAAGAATTCACTCCGGCAATGGTCAAGGCGGTATTCGACAACCTTTCCGGAAAGAAAATTGCAAGCTTTGTTGTGGGCATAAAAGATGATGTGCAGGGCAAAAGCCTTGATTACGATGAACAATTTATCCTTGAAGAAGAAGGAATGAGCGAAGCTTTATTCTATGGGCTTGGTTCGGACGGCACGGTCGGCGCAAACAAAAATTCAATTAAAATAATCGGCGATGCAAAACCTGAACTTAATGCGCAGGCTTATTTTTCCTACGATTCAAAAAAATCCGGCGGGTTTACCGTTTCCCACCTGCGCTTCGGCAAGAAAATTATACGCCGTCCTTACCTTATTACCAAAGGGGATTTTTTGGCCTGTCATAAATTTTCGTACATGGAAACCTACGACATGCTTGCCAGAATAAAGACCGGGGGAACTTTCCTTCTTAACAGCCCTTATAAAGCTGCTGATGTATGGAAAGAAATTCCAGTAGAAGCGCAGCAGCGGATTATTGACAAAAAAGTAAAATTTTTCGTGATCAATGCAGCGGAAATTGCCCGGAATACCGGAATGGGTGGGCGCATCAATACAGTTATGCAGGCCGCGTATTTTAAAATTTCAGGCGTTCTGCCGCAGGATGAAGCGGTAATGTACATGAAAAAATTTATCGAAAAATCCTATGGAAAAAAAGGCCGGGATATTGTGGAAAACAATTATAAAACAGTGGATGCGGCTTTGGGCGCGGTAGAAGAAGTGCAGTATCCTTCCAGTGTCCAGGGAAACATTCACATGAAAGAACCTTTTGCCGCTGCCAAAGACGACTGGATCAGGGAGGCTCTTGGGACCATGTCGATTCAGGAAGGCGATTCCCTGCCGGTAAGCAAAATCCCTGAAGACGGTACCTTCCCCACTGCAACAACCCAGTATGAGAAACGGTCGGTGGCGGAAGAAGTTCCTGTCTGGGATCCCAATTTGTGCATACAATGCGGGAACTGCACTGTGGTGTGCCCGCATGCCTGCATAAGGATGAAAAATTTTAGCGATGCTGATGCGGCGAATGCCCCTGCGGGCTTTAGAACTGCGGCCATCAAGCCAAAACCGGTGGAAGGCCGGAAAATGACGCTGACCATTGCCGCAGAAGACTGTTACGGCTGCGGCGTCTGCTTAAATATCTGCCCTATGTCAAAAGACCCAAGCAAACCCTGCGCCCTAACATTGAAATCTTATTCCGATGATCCGGAATTCCATGCAGAACAAGTTGCGGTGTGGGATTACTTCCTTAGCCTGCCCGAAACCCCCGCAGAGGGCGAACTTAACTCGCCAAGGGCACTTGCCTACAAGCGGCCTTTGTTTGAATTTTCCGGCGCTTGCGGCGGCTGCGGCGAAACTCCGTATGTTAAATTAATGACCCAGCTTTTCGGCGACCGTGCGGTTATTGCCAACGCCACCGGCTGTTCTTCGATTTACGGCGGCAACCTGCCCACCACTCCCTATTGCCAGCGTTCCGACGGCCGCGGCCCTGTGTGGTCGAACAGCCTCTTTGAAGACGCCGCGGAATTTGGTTTTGGCTTCCGCCTTACCAGCGACAAACTGGCGGTTCATGCCCGTGAAATTGCGGAACAGTTCAAGAGCGAAGGCATTGCTGCTGGCAGCGCCGCCGTCATTGACAAAATTCTTGCCAACACCCAGGAAAATGATGCAGCCATTGAGGAACAGCGAAAAAATGTAGACGAGCTTAAAGCTGCCTTAAAGGGCAATTCTG
>WRNF01000455.1 GCA_009776715.1 Treponema sp.
TTGCTGAATGTCATTAGCGGGCTTTTGCGGCCCCGCAGCGGAGGCATTTTTTTAAATGAAAAAAATATTTCAAAAATGAACATAAGCCGGAGATCGGCTGAAATTGGTTATGTGATGCAGGATTGCGATACCCAGCTTTTTATGCAGACAGTGCATGACGAGATTGCATACGGCTTGAAATGTTCAGGAAAACCCAAAAGCGAAATCAATGAAATTGTTGACAGCACACTGAATGTTATGGATTTGTATGATAAAAAAGACGCATATCCATTAGCTTTAAACAGGAGCGGCCGGATTAAAACTGTTTTTGCTTCGATAGCGGCATTGGGGCCGAAAATTCTTCTGTTGGATGAGCCTTTTGCGGGCCAGGATATGCGGGGCTGTAAAATAATTTTGGATAACCTAATGTTTCTCCGTCAAAAAGGGTATACGGTAATTCTGGTAACACATAATATGAATATTGCGGCTGTTTATTCAGACCGGATCATTATAATGCACGATGCAGGATTGTATTTAAACGGAACGCCCCACACCGTGCTGGCAGATGCTGACACATTGGCTGTTGCAGGAATAAAGCCGCCGCAGATTACCCTGTTGGGGAATACCTTGAAAAAGCATTTGCATTTTGAAAATTTGCCCTTGTCTCCCGGTGAATTAGCTGTTATGCTTTTTACAAAAAGGTGTAAACAAGCATTATGAGTGATAAAATAGTTCAAAACGGAAAAATTCATCCTGCGGTAATAACAATGTGGGCTGCGGTGCTAGCGGCATCGTATTTAGTGCGGACATGGCAAATACAGGGAACGGGCAGCACTTTTTCCGCCGCAAATATTTTAACGCCGCTTTCGGGAATATTATTCGGTCCAGTTGCCGGGGCATTGTGCTCAGCAGCCGGCGGCTTTGCCGGCAGTTTAATTGCCCCCGATACGGCATGGATGGGCCTGGGGACATTTATTATTGGCACATGCAGTTCCTTTACTGCCGGCTGCATTGCCTGGGGATCATGGCCGCTCATAAGCATCAACCGAAACGGAAATTTTATTATTAATGGCGGAATAATTATTTATATCTTTGGCACTGTACTGTGGTTTATGGCACTGTGGTTTGGCGGTAAAATTGAACGCAGCACTGTTTTGTTTCCCATTGTATGCTACGGATTGGGTTTTAGCGCAATGATAGCCGGGAGCATTATATCCAAAAAAATTCTAGCCGGGAAAAACCCCATTCTGAAATGGCTTGCACTTTGGTTATGCGCTTTTGGGGGAATGATAGGCGGCGCAACAATAGGCAACTTTTTTGCGCTTGTTTTTTTTCAGCACACCGGTCCTTATTGGGCATATCTTACTGTCGCAGCGCCGATAGAAAGAGCGGTATTTTCGGCCATTACCGCATTGACAGCAGTTTCATTGATGGCAGGGTTGGAAAAAATCGGCATATTTGCCGGCCCGCAAAACCATGAAGACAAAAAAACATTCACCCCGGAAAATATCAATGAAAATGTGTGACTTTCATGTACACATAACGCCTCCGGAAATTATTGACAATTGGCATAAGTATGCCGAAAAAGATGCTTATTTCACATTATTGTCAAAAAGCGGGGCAAATAAATTTGCCAAAATCGAAGATGTTATTACTATGCTCGATAATTCGCATTTTAATGAAGCGGTGGTTTTTGGTTTCGGTTTTAAAGACATGGGGCTTTGCCGTATGGTGAACGATTATGCCATCGCGTCCATAAATCAATATCCTGATAAAATTACCGGATTTATGGTTGTGCCGCCTAACGCAAGAGGAATAGAAAAAGAAATTTCCCGCTGCCATGATGCGGGGCTAAAAGGCATTGGCGAAATATTTCCGCAAGGGCAGGGAATAAATATCGAAAACAAAGCTGAAACAAAAAAAATCACCGGAATCTGCATTGAACGGAATCTGCCGCTGATCCTTCATGCCAATGAACCGGTAGGCCATTATTATCCAGGCAAAACCAGTCTGGGCCTTAAACAGATAGATCAATTTATTGGCAACAGCCAGAACCTGCGCATTGTGCTTGCCCACTGGGGAGGCGGATTATTTCTGTATGAAGCAATGCCGGAAATAAGGGAAAAATACCGCAACGTGTTCTATGACACAGCGGCAACCCCATTTCTTTACGATGACGGAATTTACCGCGCCGCTTTAGCCCTTGGCCTTTGCAATAAAATTATTTTTGGCAGCGATTTTCCCCTACTGTCTCCCAGCCGGTATATGCTGTCAATGGAAGCCCTGCCTCTTCCTGAACGAAAACAAATTCTTTGCGGCAATGCAGAAAAGCTGCTATCCCCCTGATAAGCCCTTGCGCTGCTTCGCAGCGAATCAACTATTTGGTAACATGTTAGTAGGGACTGGGGAATAGGGACTGGGGAATAGGGATCGATATTTGAAAGATAAGAAAACTTCCGATTTAAACCCGAATAGTTCGAATCTTAACCCCTAGGAGCCTGTCGGACTTGTAGATTTTAGTGGTCAAAAACCACTAAAATCTCCGATTTTGGGGCTCCTTACGGAGTTTGCAAAGTAAAAAATGCTCAAA
>WRNF01000456.1 GCA_009776715.1 Treponema sp.
ACGTCTTTGCCGTTAATTTTTGCATGCAGCTTTCGGGCTTTAATCTGGGACCGGGATAACAGGCCGAGGTTTTCGGCTATGTAGCGATCCAAACGCAATTCTACAGGCAGTGTTTCCGCCGCAGTTTTTTTAACATAAGGCATTATTCGCTTTCCGGCGCTTGATTTTCGTCATCGGGTGAATCGGAAGGCCAGGGTTTTGTGGTAATGTCCACAGTGCCCACCGGTATTGCCTCCGCTCTTTTCCGTGCTTTATATCTTTTTGCCTGAACTATAATTAAATCGATTATCCCAATTGCAACAGACACTCCGGCGGCAATGATAATCGTTAACTCCTGCTCTTTGTCTTCCATCGCAATGGCGCCGGCAGATTTTAAGGGCCAGGGGGCATAGCGGCGATCGTTAAAATTCAGGCCGTTGGCTTTTGACCACCGTACCATATCCATTGCAAAGGTAACGGTAAACATTGAAAACGGAATGGAACCAAAGGTTACTATTTCCCATCGGCGCAGATCCTTTGCCCACTGCGGTATATTTTTGGCATCATTTTCTGTTGTTGTTGTAGTAGTGGTTATGTTTGCCTGAGCCGGCAAATGCGCCATTGGCATTATTAAAAAAATTATTAAAAAAAATGCTATGTACTTTTGCATCAAGCCTTTTCTCCAAAAATGGCGCTTCCAATGCGCAGCAATGTAGAGCCTTCCTCTACCGCTATTTCAAAATCGCCTGACATTCCCATTGAAATGCAGGAGCCTGCCTGGGGAAACCGTTTAATCAGCTCCTCCCGCACCTTCATTAACTGCCTGAATGCCAAGCGCAGCGGTTTCTCTTCGCTTGTGTTAGGCGCCATTGTCATTAGGCCGCGGATGCGCAGTGAAGGACAACTGCATAACAAATCCGCTGCTTTGAATAAATCGTCTGTGCCGGTAAAACCGCTTTTGGAATCTTCTCCGGTGCGGTACTCCAGCAAAACCGGCAGAGGAAATTCCCGCCCGGCTGTTTGCTTTGCAAGTTCCGGAATAAGGGATTCCCTGTCCACCGACTGAATGCAGTCAAACAGGGAAACTGCGGCCTTAACTTTGTTTCGCTGCAAACTGCCAATCAAATGCAGTTCCATGCCTTCGTACCCTGCCCGCTTGCCGCTAAATTTTTCTGCCGCTTCCTGCACCCTGCTTTCGCCGAAACACCTTAGCCCTGCATTCCATGCCTCAGTTACCGCCTGCAGCGGATGGAATTTTGTAACCCCCATCAGGCAAATTTCTTCCCTCCTCCTGCCCGAACGAAGGCAGGCATTTAAAATACATTCTTCCGTTTGAGCGATATTACCGGCTATCGACATCTTATCCTACCTTACCATTATCCATGTTTTCAACGGTTTTTGCAAGCAAAATAAAGTCCTCTAGCGTAAGTTCTTCCGCCCTTTTGCCGCCGTTAATGCTGCATTGCCGCAATATTTCCATGCCCGATGCGTTTATTTGCTTTGCTGAAAGATAGGCCGAAAGATTGTTTTTTACGGTTTTTCTTCTTGATGAAAAAAGATGCTTTACCAGTTGAAAAAAACAGGCAGGCAGGGCGGGCACATTCTTTAATTCCAAAAGAAGCCCCTGGGAATCGACATTCGGCCTGGGATAAAAAGACGCGCTTTTTATAANCATAAGCGGTTTAACATGGTACGCAGAAGCGCAGATAACCGACAACAGGGAATAATCCGGCCTGCCGCAGGACGAAGCCATTCGCTGCGCAACCTCGCGCTGCACGGTAACCGCCATTCGCTTGAAAAAACGTCCCTGAATAATAAGTTCCGCAAGCAAGGCGGCGGCAATATTATAAGGCAGGTTTCCCAGCAGGTAATCGGCGGGAGGCTGCGAGGGCCAGGTTTTTAACACATCGCCCTCGACCAAAACAAGATCATTGTTAAGCTGAAAAATTTCCCTAAGCACGCGGTTAAAACCCGGATCAATTTCAAAGGCCCNNACTTTTAGGCCCTTTTCCAGCATCATGCCGGTCATGGCCCCTATTCCAGGGCCAACTTCCCAAANCGACTCTCCTGCTTTAGCTTCCAGCGCGGAAAAAAGTTTCTGCCGTATGCCTGGATTGACAAGAAAATTCTGCCCGTATTTTTTTCTCATTCCCAGGCCTTTTTCGTCCAGAAATTTTCTTATGGCAGAAGGGGAATTGTAAAGCATTGNTGTCACACAAAGGGTTCCAGATAATTTTTTGCAATGCGCCGCCGTTCAAACCATANCAGCNCTGCAATCAGCAGAAGCGACACAGCGATCACCGCAAANGGATTTGNTTTAATTTCNGGNATNNANGCGGCGGAAGAAGCGGTTTTTTCCATCAGCCAATACAGCAGGGAAAGAAATTTTCCAAAAAAAGCAGAAAGAGATGGCGCAATAAAATCAAGGCACAGCCATAACAGCGAAGCTGCCATGAAAAGCATTGCCATGGGCGCAAGGATTAAACCTGCAATAATGCCAACGGGACGCAGTTCGGCAAAGAACCATGCTGTTACTCCGGCGGAGGCAATAAAAGCCCCCAGCGAAGCGGAAACGGGCTGCAGCAGGAA
>WRNF01000457.1 GCA_009776715.1 Treponema sp.
ACAGCATGTCAGTGACGGTTAATGGAGACGGAAATACAAGGATNTTAAAGATGGGCGCACAGGGATGCCTGGAAATACAGGAAGGCGTTACTTTTGTTCTGGGNNGCGGCGTTCTTTTTCGCGGGCGAAACACTTCAGAAGACGGCGGCGATAATGACTGTCCGCTCATTTTTGTAAATGGCGGGAATCTTGAACTGCGTTCCGGTTCGGAAATTTCCGGAAATGTGCACAATCAAATACATGAAGATGCATTTGGCGGAGCGGTGTATGTAAAAAACGGCACCCTTACCATGAGAGGAGGAACCATTAAAAACAATCTGGCATCAGGGAAGAACTGGACAGCTTGCGGATCGGGAGTGTATTTGAATAACGGCATTTTTAATATAGAGGGAGATGCCCAAGTGGATATAAGCAACAATGTGTGTATAACCAAAGATGCACANATTAATATTATTGGAACACTTGAAAAAAAACCTGCGGCGCTTTTATTNCCGTTTACCTACACTGAAGGTTTGACTGTTTTGACAGGAAATATTNCTGGAAACAAGGATCGCTTTTTATTGTATGGCGAGGAATCTGAATATTGGTTTATAGGTTCAGATGGAATATTATCCCAAAAACGTTATTCGGTTAGAGGGACAATTTCTGCGTTCACAGGGGAAATTTTACCAGGCGTATCTGTTCAGTTGAAAAAAAATGACATATCAATCGGCGAGCCGGTAATCTCGGATGCATCAGGAAATTTTGTTATTGATGGCATTCTGTACGGCGAAGGCTATACGCTTACCGCTTCTCTCGCCGATTATGTCCCGGAAACAAGCCAGGAACTAACAGTGAAAGATGATTCCGTTGTTGTTGATTTTATTTTACTGCCTTGTTATACGATCAGCGGAGTTATCAATCTGTCCGGCAGGCCAGGAAATGTTACCGATGTATCGGTACAGATGAAAAAGAACGGCGTTTATATGGGAATTGAAACGAATCCAGGCCTAGACGGGAATTTTTCATTTCAAGATATTCCTTATGGCAGCGGCTATTCGATTGAAGCAGCTTTGTACGGTTATTATCCGGCAGAAAACAATGAATTCATTATTAACGGCAATCTAAACCTTCTTCCCATTACCCTGCCCTCTGCGCCGGTAATTGTCCACAGTTCGGAAGGAACAATAACGCCATTTAACAGTTTAAAGCCTGCTTTAGATTCCCTTCCAAAAAACTTCTCAGATTCCGTTATCAATGTACTCGAAGACCAGACTTTTGCGGCATATGTTATTGACGGATGGAGACAAAATATCACTTTAAAATGCACTGTAGGTAGAGCTGTTATACAACTGTCAGGCAAGGGCAGTCTTTTTGAAATAAGGCCAGGCAATACACTTATATTGGATTCAGGCATAACACTGAAAGGATATGCTAAAAGCAGTGATCCGCTTAACGGCAATAACAGAGCGCTAATATATAATAGTTTAGCAGGAACCTTAATCTTGAATGATGGTGCAGAAATAAAAGATAATTTTTCTATTGGTCTTGGAGGAGGGGTATATAATTTGGGAACTTTTACAATGAACGGTGGTATAATTTCCGGCAATTATGCAATTCAGCCTGAACCTGATGGCAATAAAGGCGGCGGAGGAGGAGTATATATGAGTTCACCTACCTATTTCAGGATGAATGGAGGAAGCATTACCAAGAATTTTTCGGGCGGGTATTGCCCTGGAGGCGGAGTATATATAGAAAACTATGGATATTTTATAATGACAGGAGGAGATATTTCTGGAAATTCATCTATCCGTTGGGGAGGAGGTGTGCATTTATCAGGCAATAATGTAAAATTCACCATGTCTGGAGGAGATATTTATAATAACTCTGTAAGTTCAGCATATGGCTGGAGTGCTTCGGGCGGCGGAGTATCAGTTCAGAACAGCGCTGAATTTACTATGAGTAATGGAAAGATATTTGGCAATAAAGCATGGGATAGCGGCGGCGGAGTAAATATTATAAACGGGAAATTTGAGAAAACAGGCGGTACCATTACCGGATATGCTGATGATCCTACCTACGGCAACATGGTAGGGCAGCCTTCTTCGCTTAATAATCGCGGTCATGCAGTATATGCAGAAAGTTCAATACAGAAAAATAATTCCGCTGGAATTTTATTAAACCTTTCCTATGATTATAACAACGGTTCTCCTTTAATTAGCGGCAATTGGGATTAGGGCGGCTTTTGTAAAATTGCAATATTCATATATACTATTATATGGACCAAACTTTTGAAGAATTATTCGAGCGCATACAGTCGGCAAAACATCTGGTTGCAATGACTGGCGCAGGGGTTAGCACGCTTTCCGGCATCCGTGATTTTCGCGGAAAGAACGGCCTATATAACGAAATGGACGCGGAAAAAATTTTTGACATTAAATATTTTGAACACGATCCTTCACTGTACTATAACAGAGCGGGATCGTTTATTTACAATATCGATGAAAAAAAAGCGTCTGTAGTACATATTGTTTTGGGCGATTTGGAAAAACGCGGTTATCTTAAAGCGTTGATAACCCAGAAT
>WRNF01000458.1 GCA_009776715.1 Treponema sp.
TAACGTTTCATTTCAATGACAAAAATCATGGAATTTCCATCGGGAGAAACCAAAACCTTGCATATCCGGTTAGAAAAGACAAGCGGGCGCTTAATCTGCGGCGTACCCACAGTGACTTTTTTGCTTCTGCCGTTATTGTATTGAATATCAAGCTGAATAATAAATGATGAAGAGCCATTTTCGTTACTGCCATAAATTGTTTCAGACAGATATGCCTCATAAGCATTGCCCGCTGCAAAATCCCTGAATTGTATTGCTTTTCCATCAAAGGCCGGATCGCCGGCAGCAGCAATGTACAAGGGCTGTCCCTGGCTTGGAAAATTTATTTTATAACGGTTAGCCAAGCCTGAATTTTCTGCAATTGCCTTATACAAAAGCCCCGATCCTTCCTGCCCGGCATTAATTGGCTGGTTATGCGCATAAAACACTCTTCCGTTCGGAGCATAATTGTTTTTTTCAACATCAACTACAATCATTTCAGTCCAGGGCTTTAAGGTTTCTGCAATTACCCCATACTGCGCAAACATATAATATCTGCCGTCAGATGAAAAACCAAGATCTATAAAATTAGCCGAATCACCGGCCCAAAGGCAGGATATTGTCAAAAAATAGAGGCTAATTGTCAGAAAAGTCCTTTTGTGTTTCATATAGGTTCTCCCACTTACGATTATCGGTTTTTTTCAGAAACTCTTGAGGAAATTCTGTATTAAAGCTATGCTGAGTATAGGTGCATCAATTATGACTTTATCCCAAAGAAATTTATTTTTTAAAGCCGGCATTATTATTTCTTCTCTTTCTATTTTTATTTGTATTATATCTTCTATTACAGCAATCTCTGTTTATGAAGAAATGGAAAGCAATATTACCCATTTTGCCGACAGCTTTTTCAATATGCTTACCGGCAGTCTGGCAAACACCAATCTGCTGGCTGTGCATATATCAATTTTGGGTATGTCTCTATATTCACTTTTATCAATTCTTTTTATTAATTATTTTTTTGAAAAAACCCAATCAAAGGAAATTCTTTTTGTTTCTTTTTTTGTTGTCTCTTTTTCACTTGAAGCATTAAGATTTGTTATTCCAATCAGCCTTATGTATAATATTCCTTCAATGTATTTGCTTTTTGCTTCCAGGATAATTATATTCAGCAGATATTTTGGAATCTTTTCGTTATTTGCAGCCAGTGTTTATGCTGTAGGGTATCAATCACGTACCCAGCACACTTTTATTTTTATCATAATTATTACTACATGGATTATTGCGCTTGGTATTCCTGTTGATACACAAACATGGGATTCCAGTTTTAATATGATAAAGGGTTATTCTTCAATGTTTAAGATGATTGATATTGGAGTTTTTTTAATTTCCACAGGTAGTTTCTTTATTGCAGCATGGCAGCGGAGCAATCGTGAATTTTTATTTATTGGCACTGGCACTGTTCTTGTATTTATTGGCAGAGATATTCTGTTAAATGCCGACAACTGGCTAGGGATGCCTATTGGTTTGCCATGCCTCGCTATTGGAACATGGCTTATCTGCACTTATTTGCATAAAATTTACCTTTGGTATTAAGGCTGTGAAAATTTACTGCAAGGCAGACGGACTATAAGTCCGCAAACGCATACCCTAAAAACCATGCTTGCTTGGTTCATTTATTACAGAGAAGCCCGTCTGGGGCAAATCTGCCCGCCAAATAATCTTTCTGCATTTGCACTGGTTTCAAAGCCTATTTGTTCAGGCGTTTTTCCCAGAATTGAGGCGGTAAAGGAGGCAATATGGGGAAGAAAACAGGGTTCATTACGTCCGCTTTTTCTGTGCATTGAGTGCGGCAGACTGCGTGGCAAAAGATAGGGGGAGTCGGTTTCCAAAAGCAGTCTGTCAGAGGGAATTTGTTTTAACAATGGAATAAGATGGCTGCCCCGCCGTTCATCGCATATCCAGCCGGTAATTCCTATGTAACAGTCCAGTGCAAGATAAGCTTCTAGTTCTGTTTTGCCGCCGGTAAAACAATGCACCACTGCTCCTGGTAAATGCGGGCGATAGTGCTTCAAAATGGAAAAAAAATCATCAAATGCATCTCGTTCATGCAAAAACACAGGTTTTCCAAGCTCGGTTGCAAGAGCTAATTGTCCTTCAAAACATTCTCTCTGTTTCTGCGGTGTTGAAAAATTTCGGTTAAAGTCCAGACCGCACTCTCCGACAGCAGCAATTGTTATGGCATGATTATCACTATGTAAAATTATTTTTTTAAGATCAGAAAGTGCCGTTGTATTCCAATCTTTTGCATTATGCGGATGAATTCCGGCTGTTGTCATGCATATTCTGCCTAATGAGTTTNCCGTGACATATTCNCTGGCTGCNANGCTGTTNTNCAGGCTACTTCCGGTAATGATGAATTTTTTTACNCCGGCAGATTCCGCTGTTTCAAGAACAGCNNGGCGATCACTATCAAAGGCTGGACTCATCAAATTTACGCCAATATCAACTAACATGGTTGCTCCTACTACATGGGAACAATTAAAATAAAATTAACATTACCCTGTAGAAAAAAAAGATATTTA
>WRNF01000459.1 GCA_009776715.1 Treponema sp.
GAAAATGTTTTAAGGAGGGAATTTGCCGCTTTAATTGGGAGAGTTTTGTTTTAGCATTAATTCGAATAAATTTCGAACCAGAGAAACCGTATCATGACCGGAAAAACCCTGCGTACTGCCGCTAATGCCCAATAAAGAGCGGCTTGCAAAAGTATATAGCAGGCTGGAATAGATCTTTGCCCACATATCAGAATCTGTGTCCTCGATTATTGCATCGATTTTTTTAAGTGAATAAACCATTGTCCTAAGCGTATTTTCGGTTGCTTTTATAATTTTTTCCGAAACGTATTGGCGGACAATGGGGTTGCGGTGCTGCTCTTGTAGGATCACATAAAGCCTTTTAACGTAAAATTCCTCTTTGCCCTTGGNGTAATCGAGGCTTAAGCAGGACATTATACCATCAATACTTGGGTTTTCTTTAAGCATCGAAATAACCTGCTCACCGTCCAACTCATTAACCACCTGCGAATATTCATCCAGAATACATTCCAAAATGGCATTTTTGGAAATAAAATGGTTGTATATGGAAGCTTCCTTTACTCCAACAGCCGATGCCAATTCGCGAATTGTGGTTTCGGTATAGCCTTTCTGGGAAAATAATTCTACAGCGCAATCCAGTATTTTTTGCCTTGTTGGCGTTTTATCAGGCTTGTTTTCCAAAATTGGACCCTTTCAATCTATAATATATCTATTATATCCAATATTATATATTATTTCCATAAATAAATAAAGGCTTTTTTTGTTTTTTTCACAATACATCCAAAAATTCTACAATTCATTAAAGCTATCAAACAAGTATGGATTTCTCTAATTTAGTCAATTTTCTTATATTTATAGCAAATAGCTGTTTCAAGTTATGGAAACCAAGATTCAAAGGCATTTTAACACAGATTCTCCGCATCACTTTAAGCGCCGGCGCCTAAACAGCATATTTATGGAAGCTGTAAAATACCCGCTGACTGTTGTGAGCGCGGGAACAGGTTATGGCAAGAGTTATGCGGTACAGGATTTTTTGGAAGAATACGAGGCTGCAACCGTGTGGATACAGCTTTCCGAGAGGGATAATGTCCCGGCGCGTTTCTGGGAGATTTTTACCCATATAGTGGCACAGGTTGATGTTTCCTTTTATAAGGCAATAATTAAGCTTGGATTTCCGAATACCGGAGAAAAACTGGACCAGTACATGGCCCTTTTGCACAATTACACAAAAATGCAGCGGCAGATCATTGTCCTGGACGATTTCCACTTTATTGAAGAGCCCTCGGTAATTCGCTTTCTGGAACAATCCGTTCACAACATGCCTGTCGGAACATCGGTGTTTCTTGTTTCAAGATCCAGCCCGCACATTAATACAGCAAACCTTATTTTAAAAAACTGCCTTTTTACAATAAGTGAAAGTGATTTGCGCTTTACAGAAAACGAGCTTGCCCAGTATTTTAACCAGCTTAGTATTTCCCTGCATCCGGATTGCCTTTACAAAATAATGCAGGATACACAGGGCTGGGCTTTCGCGATTAAACTCATCGCGCACTCATATCAAAAAGTGCCCGGTTACGAAGGTTATTCGCGCAGTGCCATGCGAAGCAATATTTTCCAGTTTATGCAAAAGGGAATTTGGAATGAAATTTCGCCTGAGCTAAAGAGTTTTTTAACCTGTCTTTCCCTGATTGACCATTTGTCATTTGACCTTATAGAACTATTGGCAGCCGAAAACAGGGAGCTTGTTTCTGAAATGGAGCAGTTAAGCGACTATATACGCCTGGATCGCTTTGCGAACGTTTACCGTATTCACCATCTGTTCCTGGAGTTTTTAAGTCAAAAGCAGGAAAACCTTCCGGCCCAATTAATAACGGATACCTATAAAATCACAGGCAGATGGTGCCGGGAAAACGGTTTTTTAATTGACGCGATTTCGTATTTTGAAAAGATAGGCGATTATTCTTCAATAGTTTCAATTTTCTCTTCAATGCCGGCTCATATTCCGGCGGATTTTGCAAAATTCGCAGCAGAGATTCTGGACAGGGCGCCGGAGGCCGCATTTGAAACGGTGGAGCTTTTAGTTGAATCGCATTTACGCGTTTATATATCTCTGGGCCTATGGGAAAAATCAAATGTATTGATGAAACGGTATGAGACAAAATTCCTTAAAATACCTATGGAAGTATCTTCTGCCGAAGCTGCTTCTGCCGGAGATACTTTTAATCAAATGACGCTATCAAGCCTGTACTATAGCTGGGGTTATATGCGTCATTTTTTATGCACAACCGACGACTGTTATGATTTTGATTTTTACTTTGAAAAATACTGCCAATACAAATCAAAGCCGTCAGCCCCTGGCAAATTTGCCAATTATTGTCCCGGGCCCTGGATAAACTGCGCCGGTTCTTCGAGAAAAGACGCCCTGGAAGATTATATTGCCGCCCTTGACAGAATGGCCGCCTGTGTGACGTTTCACTTTAACGGCTTTAAATCCGGAAAAGCCGAACTTGCAAGGGGGGAGTTAAAGTTTTACCAGGGCGATTTGCGCGCTGCGGAATTTCATATCTTTAATGCCCTA
>WRNF01000460.1 GCA_009776715.1 Treponema sp.
AAACTATTTGGATTGGGCTTGATAAACTTAATACTCTGCTTACCTACAAGGAATGGCTACCAGATTCTGTGGGTCAAGTTTAGTGCTTGCGGCGGGGTATTTTATTTTTTCTATTTAAATTGTAGTCTAGAAATAATGTTACACATAGGTATTGATGTTGGGTCCATCACTGTTAAAGCAGTATTGATACAGCCAGAAACAAAAGAAATTCTTTTTTCCGCATATGAACGGCACCACGCCTGCCAAAGCGAAAAAGCGCATGCGTTCTTACAGGAAATTTTCTCGCTTTTTCCCCATGAAAATTTCCGGATTGCCTTTTGCGGATCGGGGGGCAGAACCATTGCCGAAATGCTCCATCTGCCGTATATACAGGAAGTTGTTGCAAATTCCATTGCGATACGGGCATTTTATCCCCAGGCCAGGGTCGCGGTTGAGTTGGGGGGGCAGGATGCAAAAATTATCTTTTTTTACCATGACAAGGCCACAGGGCGCTTAATGGCAGGCGACATGCGGATGAACGGTAACTGCGCGGGAGGAACCGGCGCATTTATCGACGAAATTGCCTCGCTGCTGCGCACTCCGGTTGAAAACTTCAACGCGCTTGCAGAAAAGGGAACCAGGGTGTATGACATTTCCGGCCGCTGCGGGGTTTTTGCAAAAACAGACATTCAGCCGCTGCTGAACCAGGGCGGAAAGCCGCAAGACATTGCCCTATCTGCCTTCCACGCCATTGCAAAGCAGTCCATCGGCGGCCTGGCGCAGGGGCTGGAAATTAAAGCCCCGGTTGTTTTTGAAGGCGGGCCTTTTGCCTTCAATCCTGCCTTAATCGGGGCCTTTGCCGAACGGCTGGGGTTTGCCCCGGAAGACATTATTAAACCCCCAAACAGCGAAACTCTTATTGCTTACGGAGCCGCTCTTTCAGTGAACGAGTTGTTTCATGATTTTAACTATAATTTCAGCCCACAGGCAGCCCTTACATCGCTGTCCATGTACCCTGAAATTGTTATATCCAGCAGCAGCGCTATGCCTCAGGCCTTTTTTGCCAATATACAAGAAAAGGAAAAATTTGAAGAACGCCATAGATTAATGAAAATTTCAAACGATACTAATACAATTAAAAAAGAGTACGGCGAAACATTGCGCGTGTATTTGGGAATTGATGCAGGATCAACTACCAGTAAATTTGTTTTAATAGATGAAGATGAAAATGTTATTGACAGTTTTTACAGTCACAACAAAGGAGAACCGTTAAAGGTAATCCGGCAGGCTTTATTGGATATGCATGCAAAATACCAAGCAGCCGGAATCGTGCTGGAAATTATTGCATTGGGAAGCACTGGCTACGGAGAATTGCTCTTTGCAAAAGCCCTGGGAGCGGATTTCCATACGGTAGAAACTGTGGCGCATGCAACTGCTGCGCAAAAATATGTCCCCGGCGTATCATTCATTCTTGACCTTGGCGGCCAGGACATGAAAGCGATAAGCATTGCCGATGAAATTGTTACCAACATAACCTTAAACGAGGCCTGCTCTTCCGGCTGCGGTTCCTTTCTGGAAACCTTTGCAGAAACCCTGCATATTCCGGTAGAGACAATAGCCCAAGCCGCTTTCCGCGCAAAAAACCCTGCACAGTTAGGCAGCCGCTGCACGGTGTTTATGAACAGCTCCATCATCACCGAGCAGAAAAACGGCAAGCAGGCCGATGACATTATGGCGGGGCTTTGCCGTTCAATAATTGAAAATGTTTTTACCAAAGTGGTTAGAATATCCAGCCCTGCCCAATTGGGAGACAAGCTGGTAGCGCAGGGAGGAACATTTAAAAACGATGCGGTGCTCCGCGCCCTGGAGCAGTATTTGGGAAAAAATGTTGTGCGCGCTCCCTATCCGGGCGAAATGGGGGCTTTAGGAATTGCAATTCTTACCAAGCGGCATATCAAGGAACACGGTTACACATCAACTCACGGTGAGCCCGGCAAATCCCGTTTTATTGGTTTTGACGCGCTTATAAATTTCAGTTATACGCAGGAAGCAAATTTAATCTGCCCCTTCTGCAGCAATAACTGCAACCGCACCATGGTGCGCTTTTCAAACGGGCTTTCATGGATCACCGGCAACCGCTGCGAACGCGGAATGATCATCGGCGATCCAAAAGACGCGGCGGTGAGGGAAGAGGCAAAAAAGATAAGCGCGTTAATGGATTCCGTTCCGGACATGGTAAAAATACGGGAAGGACTGCTTTTCGCCGATTATCCGGTTAAGCCGCTGCTGCCGCAAAAAGACATCACTGTAGGCATTCCCCGCGTATTGGATTTTTGGCGCACCATGCCGTTTTGGAAAACATTCTGGGCAGCCCTAGGATTTAAGGTAAAAGTGTCGCCAAAAAGCACCATGCCCTTATACGAAAAAGGCCTTCAGTATATTGCTTCGGATACAGTGTGCTTTCCTGCAAAACTGGTTCACGGGCACATACAGTACCTTATATCAAATAAAGTTGACCGGATTTTTTTCCCCCAGGTGAACCGCCTGCCGCTGGAAACCTCTGAACGTTTCTGTACT
>WRNF01000461.1 GCA_009776715.1 Treponema sp.
AAAAAAATGCGAAAAAACAACGTTTTTGAGCATTTTTTACTCTGCAAACTCCGTAAGGAGCCCCAATATCGGAGATTTTAGTGGTTTTTAACCACTAAAATCTACAAGTCCGACAGGCTCCTAGAAATCTATATTCCTCTGTGTAAATCCGTGTAAATCTGTGCTAATCCGTGTTATAATGAATATTCGGCACAAGTTACCAAAGAGTTGGTTCGCTGCGGAGATGCGGGGGACTTGTTAATGTCAATAACTTTAAAAAAAAACACCCTGGAGAAAGGAGTAACTCCAGGGTAGAGGTAATAGGAGGAAATTGAAACTTCATTTGAGTTTCTACTTATACAACAATACTATTGGAAATAGGTTACATTTTTTTCCAGCAAAAAATAAAATGTTCGTAAGCGGCAATAGTCGCAGCTAATGCCGTATCCTGCACAGCTCCTCTTCCGCCGATGTCTGCACCGTCCATAATATACAGGTGTTTTAAAATGCCCTCTATATCTGTTATTTTACAAAACGGATCTGCAGCCCGGCGGCGTTCAAGCCCTCGCAGCTCTGCCCGGAAAGTTTCATTGTATTTGGCATCCTGCCACTCCTCTGTTATTCCCATTGCAGCCATTTTTCGTTATAAAAAGCGCCAAAAAATGCGGTACAGCAGCCTTTTCATGCCAAAAGGTTCAAGCGATAAAACAAGAGCTATTGGCAGCATAAGCATTTGATCGGTAAGGTTATCCTGCCAATAACTTGGGGACAGCTTAATCAGCATAGAAATAAATATCCCAATAACGGTTAATAACCAAAGCAAACGGAGCAAAAATTCGGTTTTAATGCGCCTGTAGTAGTTTTTCGACACAGCATAACGAATTCCAAGCGGAAAAGCGGCCAGAAGCAGCGGGGTGCAAAAAATCATATTGATATTATGATAGGTATAGTCATGACTGGTAAAAATACTTAAAAAATAAAGGACAAGGCTTGCTGTTCCAAAAAACAGCCCTAGAAGACTGTGGGTTATTCCCAGTAAAACCTGACCGGCAGCGGGAAATTTAACCTGAATAAAAAATAAAAAACCTAAAAAAGCGGCAAGAATAAGGCTGAATACAAGTTCAATTATCCATTGGGTGCGGGGAGCATCCAGAACAATGGGACGGCCCACCGAATGATTCAATGTTTCTACATTCGATACAATATTGCGCAAATTGCCGTCTGAATCAATATATTGAAAATTAACAAATTGCCGCCCTACTTCAGAGGGCAAAAATAATTCCCCCCAGACCGGAATTGCGGCATCAATATCCTGGCCCATCCAGAAATTCAGAATCCAGTCAAAAAAAGGCGAAAACCATGAATGCCGGCGTACATGCTGGCGGAAAGTAAAACGCCCGCTCTGGTTGGTAAAATATTTCTCTATTTGCCCGTCAATCGCAGCATCAATAATGTTTAATAGCCGTGTTGTGCAGTTATGATAAAAAAAGTGATACTGGTAATCCCTAAATTCCGGCAGAATGCTTTTTTCCGCTTCCCAATAAATAATTTCTTTTTCGCGGGGGGAAAGATCCAGCGAATAAAGAGAAATATCCCGGTTATTATTTATATAATTTTCTATGTTGCTTTCCATTGAAGACCGTACACTGGTATAATACATTCTGCCAAAAGCAAAATTATAATAAAAATCAGCGTTTTTATATGAAAAAACACCGTAATCGTAAAAATTGTTTTCGTTGGTGCGGGTATTGCATATTACCAAGGCGATATGCCCCCACCAAAAATACAGTTCATCTCCCGGCCCGGCAATGGCGATTTTTATTTCCAGATCATCCCCGGACACATATTGTGCAGACAGGCTCAATGAAACAGAAAACATCAGCAAAACAATAAACGCTGTTCTTTTTATTGTATTATTCAAAAAAACCTCTATATATAAGGATTTCCCAAAACTTCAGTTTTTGAAAATCTACCTAAGATTTATATATTATAAAACAATCCGGCACTTTATTTCAATACGGTAACCTGTCTAAATATGAGGATGAATAAATGTAATCAAAGAAATCTTGATCTTGTTCAGAAAACTGACTTGCATGGTTGCTTGCCTGTAACTTCATTTGGCATCTCGTTAAAGCATATAAACAATAGCACACGGATTTTCACGGATTAAACGGATTCACACGGATTTTTAATTAATTCTGATTAATCAGTGTAAATCTGTGGAAATCTGTGCTAATCCGTGTTATTTTGAATATTCGGAAAAAGTTACCAAAGAGTTGGTTCGCTGCTTATTTGAGCGGGGGCTGTTCTTCATTAACCGTAGGCGCTTCAGTATCTTGTGCCGGTTTTTTTATTTTTGAAATTTTTAAGTAAATCCAGTGGATTATTCCGTAAATGACGTATAAGCAAAATCCAAAAACCATGGCAAACTGGAAACTCCAAATTGCAAAAAGTATTATCAATAATGCCAGCAAGAAAGCAGAAAAACTTTTTTTCCCTTTTAAAAACCGGTTCATCAGGTGCGTATAGGGTATTCTTGTTATCATTAAGATGCCTACAATTAA
>WRNF01000462.1 GCA_009776715.1 Treponema sp.
GGTTTTTAACCACTAAATTCCACAAGTCCGACAGGCTCCTAAGTGTTTTTCTTATGAAAAACCAAGGAACCTCTAAAACCCCAATTGAGTTTTTTTAGAGGTTCTCATTCTCCTTTAATTTAGTTTATTATGCAATATTTAAACAACAATTACAAGCAGACAATTTGCAAGGGCATAGCTTGAAAGATTTATTTTTTTATTGCAGAATAAACATCAAATGAGCCATGAAATGCGCGCTCCTATAGCGCAATTAAAAGAGCATTATGCGTCCGTTTGAAGCAGTATCGCCGTTTCAGCCTGCCGGGGATCAGGGCGCTGCTATTGCGGCATTGGCTGCCGGAATAAAAGCCGGGGACAAATACCAAACCCTTCAGGGCGTTACCGGTTCGGGAAAAACATTTACCATGGCAAAGCTTATCGAAGAAGTGCAGCTGCCCACCCTTGTGGTAAGCCATAACAAAACGCTGGCCGCGCAGTTGTACCGCGAATTCAAGGGATTTTTTCCGAATAACTCGGTTGAATATTTTGTTTCCTATTACGATTATTACCAGCCGGAAGCCTATGTGGCAAGCCGCGATCTGTACATAGAGAAAGACGCTTCAATTAACCAGGAAATTGAACGCATGCGGCTTTCTGCGGCGCGGAGCATGATGGAACGGGAGGATGTTATTATCGTCGCCACCGTCTCCTGCATTTACGGCATGGTAACGCCGGATGTTTACAAAAAGATGAACGCCACCTGTTCAAAAGGCGAAACCATAGATGTTGACGTACTTATCCGCCGCTTTGTGGAACTTCAGTATGAACGGAACGATGCTGTCCTTGAACGCGGACGGTTCCGCCGCCGGGGCGACACGCTGGAAATTTTTCCCGCTTACATGGAAGAAGCCTACCGCATCGACCTGGACTGGGACCGCGTTGAACGAATACGGCGCTTTAACCCTGTTTCCGGCGAAATACTGGAAGAGCTTGACAACGCGCTTATTTACCCTGCCAAGCAATTTGTCATGCCGGCGGAAATGGTGCAGAACGCATTAGGCGCAATCAGGAAAGAACTCGAGATGCGGCTTGAATATTTTAACAATACTGGCAAAATTATTGAAGCGGAACGGCTTAAAACCAGAGTTGAGTACGACCTTGAAATGCTCAGCGAGATGGGCTACTGCTCCGGCATAGAAAATTATTCGTCATTGCTTGCAGGGAGAAATCCGGGCGAAACTCCCGACACTCTTGTTGAATATCTGCCAAAGGAACACCTAACGATCATTGATGAAAGCCATGTTACCCTGCCGCAGCTTGGGGCCATGTATGCCGGAGACCACAGCCGCAAGCAAAGCCTTGTGGATTACGGTTTCCGCCTGCCCTGCGCCCTGGACAACCGCCCCCTTCGCTACGATGAATTTGTTGAACGCCTGGACAGGACAATTTTTGTTTCCGCCACACCCGGCAAAACCGAGATTGAACAGTCGGCTCGCGTGGTGCAGCAGCTTATCCGTCCGACCGGCCTTTTAGACCCTGAAATAGAAGTGCGCCCCAGCGAAGGCCAAATGGAAGACATTTACAGCGAAGTGCAGAAAAGAATAAAGGCCGGCGGGCGTTCCCTTATCCTTACCCTGACAAAAAAAATGGCCGAAGACCTTAGCGGCTACCTTGCCGGCCTGGGCCTGAAGGTTCGTTACATTCACAGCGAAGTTGAAACAATTGAACGTGTTGAAATTCTTACGCAACTGCGGCAGGGTGAATTTGACATTCTGGTCGGAATTAATCTGCTGCGTGAAGGCATTGATCTGCCGGAAGTTTCATTTATTGCAATCCTTGACGCGGATAAAATCGGCTTTTTGCGTTCGCTTACCAGCCTTGTGCAGATAATCGGACGCGCNGCAAGAAACGCGGCGGGCAAGGTGATTATGTACGCCGACCGCATGAGTGATGCAATGGAAAAAGCCATTGCAGAAACCCGCCGCCGCCGCGAGATACAAATTGCCTACAACAAAGAACACGGCATTACTCCCGCTACGGTTAAAAAAGCCATTGCAGGCATACTTATCCGCCATGCCGAAGAAGCGGACAGCGCAGCAGCGGGCACCATTGAAATCTTAAAAAAATCTTTTAATATATTAATCCCCGCCCAGCGCAAACAACTGATAAAAGCGCTGGAAAATGAAATGCTCGAACATGCTAAAAAACTTGAATTCGAAGCGGCGGCGGCAATTAGGGACGAAATTGCGCGAATAAAAGAATTGAGCTAAGATAAAAACCGCCCTGTTCCGTCGTGAACCATCTTTTTGGTAACTTGTGAAGCTATAGTTAAAAGGCCACGGATTTACACGGATTATCGCAGATTATTTTAAAATTTTAATTCTTAAAATCCGTGTGCATTTGACATCCAATGCCACCAAGTGCGGCTTTAGTTTGAAGTTATAGACAAGCTGCCGCGCCGCGCCGCTGCGAACCATCTACAAGGTAACTTTTAAGAAATTAAAGAAAAGCCCACGGATTAGCACAGATTTTCCACGGATTTACACTGATTAATCAGAAT
>WRNF01000463.1 GCA_009776715.1 Treponema sp.
TAATCAGTGTAAATCCGTGGAAAATCTGTGCTAATCCGTGGGCTTTTCTTTAATTTCATAAAAGTTACCTTGTAGATGGTTCGCTGCGGAAGCGGCGCGGTGGCTTACCTATAACTTCATTTGGCATCTCGCTAAGGCATATATGCAATAGCCACGGATTTTCACGGATTAAACGGATTTTCACGGATTGTAATAATTAAAATTTAAAAATAATCCGTGATAATCCGTGTAAATCCGTGGGCTATTAACTATAGCTTCACAAGTTACCAAAGGGTTGGTTCGCTGCGGTACCTGCTTGCCAGTCCGCACAGACACGTACGAGGGTTTATTTCTCTTTGTTTGTTGAATCCTTAAATTCCAATCGGTTTATAAAGCGCATGCGCACCACCCTGCCGCCGCCATATTCGCTGTAAGCGCGGTAGCGTTTACCGTCATCGGAGAAAGGGCTTTCTTTTTCGCCGGGGAAAGGAGACTGCCGCTGTTGCGCCCAGTTTAAATCAGGATCACTTAAAGAAATTTCTGGATTATAAGGGCTAAAATAAATAAAACTTTCATGCACGCCGCGTTCAGGCAGGGGCGCTTCATCGGTGCTTTGCAGATAACGAATAACGCCTTCTTCAAAATCTATGGATTGAATGATAGCGGAATGAGCCATTGCGCCTTTTTCCCCGCGGAATAGAATAATATCCGCAGGGCGCAAATTGCTGATATTATCCTCAACCGGCATGATGTGAGGGCTTCTTGAATTGAAAAATGATGTCCCTGCATGCCATGCAGGACTGAGGTCCTTGGGTACCCCAAGCGCAGGGCCAAGCTCTTTACCTAAATCAACTCCTCCCTGTTGCGCTATGTAGGTAAGCGTATGCCAAACAAATCCAGAGCAGTCCATTCCAACCTGGCCAATGCAGTACAGGTAATTGTAAACATCTTTTTCTTCAATGCCCTTTCCTGAAACATATACGTAGGGACGATGAGGAAGGCCGCTGTATGATCCGGCTTTCATCCGGGCAAGGTCAAACAGTTCCCTTGAACTTTGCCATGTTCTGCTTGCCATGTCAAAAATAATTACCTGTTCCTTTTCGTCCGACAGCATTTCAACAAAGCGAAAAAAATCTTCGGAATCAAGAATGTCTTCAATTACCGGCCACACATCTTCAGGGCTGCCTTTTCCGCCCTTGTAAAAATCCAATCCTGTTTCAAGCAAGGTATCGCGTTCATTGTTTTCGGTAAAAGGCATTCGGATATTCATTATCCGCGATCCCANGATTCGCGTTCTAAAGCAGTTTCTGTAAGCCTGTTCTATTATGCGCTCAATTCCATTGCCCCAGATTCGTNCTGGATCGGAAAAGGCCGCCAAATGCTCTGTTTCCAACCCGGCNAATGACATTGAAGCTATAAAAAGAAGCNCATAACAAANGATTTTAATATTATTGCTGTATATTCGCTCTTTCATAAAATTTTTCAAGNNCAGCNTTTTCTGCCTCTTTAAAATATCGGACAGTCTTTATCTTTAATTCATCAATTGCCTCTTCATCACAAACAATTGTTGCAGAAGGATGCATTTGCAGGCAGGACAATGTCCAGTTATGGTTAATGCCTTCTTCAACAACTGCCTTCAGTGCTCGCGCTTTGTTTTTACCGCTGACAATGATTAATATTTCACGCGCGTCCATCACTGTGCCTACACCAATGGTCAGGGCAGCAGTGGGGACTTTTTCCGGGTCTCCGTCAAAGAAACGGGAATTGTCGATACGGGTTTCCTGTGTTAATATTTTTACCCTTGTTCTTGAACGCAGAGAAGATCCCGGCTCGTTAAATGCAATATGCCCGTCGCTGCCCATGCCGCCCAGAAACAATTCAATGCCGCCTTCTTTTGCAATGGACTCTTCAAACTGCCGGCATTCTGCAAAAGTATCCTGGGCCATGCCGTTTAGAATATGGGTATTGGATAAATTTATATCAATATGTTTGAAAAAATTTTCCATCATAAAATAATGGTAACTTTGCGGATGGCGGCTGGGCAGGCCAAGGTATTCATCCATATTAAAGGTATGCACATTGGCAAATGAGACCTTGCCTTCAGCATTTAATGCGATTAGTTCGCGGTAAATTAATAAGGGNCTAGAGCCGGTAGGAAGCCCNAAAACAAAGGGATTTTTTGTTTTTTTTGCAAAATCATTGATCCTGTCAGCAATATAATATGCCGCCCACAAACTTGCTTCCGTATGATTTCGGTGAATTATAACTCTCATATACTTTCTCCTGGATTAAGAATATGCAACTTTTTATTTTTTTTCAATGATATAAAGACAATTCGCACTGTTTTAGGTACCATAAGGGCTAACTTTGGATGCCAGTAAATATTTATTCGCAACATCTGGTTTAATATTTCGCAGTAAACTTTAACCTTTACCCTCGGGCCAGGGAACGGAATTACCCTGTACTCTCGGTGGAAGCGGATGGAAATCTTCTGACTCCGAACATCATAAACAAACTGAATATTTTTACGGTGAA
>WRNF01000464.1 GCA_009776715.1 Treponema sp.
CATATTGCCCCAAGAATTAAAACAGCAGCCTGCTGGCATAGATCCGGTTTTTTTGCGTTTTTTTCTGTATCGCATTGTCCAGTTAGTATTGTTGAATACTTGATAAAAGAAACAATGGTTCCAAAATTAATTAATATTATTGCGCCATTTACCATTGTGTCTGCGCCTGATGCAATAAAATACTTTGAAATGCTGCCGTTAAAAAACGGAGCGCCGGTTATTCCAAAGACAGCCATTATTACAGCAGCTCCGGTTAATGGCAGCCGCTTCATTACGCCCCGGATCTTTGTTATGTCTCTGGATCCATAACTATGGGATATTATTCCTGCGGATAAAAACAGGGATGATTTAAACAAAGCGTGGTTAATAATGTGATAAATTCCGCCTGTATGGGAATAAATGCCGGCGCTGCTTAACCCTATCATTATCATGCCAATCTGCGAAATGGTGTGGTAGGCCAATATCAGTTTTATGTCTGTTTGCGAAAGGGCAAATAAAAAGCCAACCACTCCTGTAATTATCCCAATCGCAAGGAAAAGCTCAGGGACGGATATTTCGTGAAAAATCGACTCAAATCTGATAAAGAGATAAATTCCGCTTTTAATATGGAGGCCCGAAAGCACGGCTGAAACAGATGACGGTGCGCCAGGTGTGCTGTGAGCCCTTGGGAGCCAGCTAAAGAGGGGCATGAGTGCGCATTTTAGGCTTATGGATGTGATTATTAATGCATAAGGCAGCAATAGTGAAGCTTTATCAAGGCTTTTTATTACCTGCGCAGATGCTTCCATGTCCAAAACACCGGTGATCTTGTAAATATAGCCCATTCCGAATAGATAAAACTGAATGGCCACCGTATTAACCATCAGGTAAACCATTCCATCGTACATTGAACGGTTATCACGCTTCAGCATGATTAGTATTGATACAACTACTGTTGAAACTTCAATTAAAACAAATATATTAAAAAAATCGCCGGAAAGGAAAATGCCAATCAATAATCCTTCCCAAATAAACATGAGGAAGGAATAAAGCCGGCCAAGGTTTTCATTAAAACTATAAAGCGCGGCAACTAAAAAAATAAAAGCTGTCAGCATCACGAACAATGAAGAAAGGGTATCGGCTTTTAGCGTAATACCCATAACACCTTTGTAGCTGCCTATCTTTGTAATTATTTCTCCTTCTTTGCATAAACGAAACATGTAAATTGCACAGCAAAATAACAACAACTGGACAATAATTGTGATTATAAGGGTTGCTTTTTTATATGGCAGGATAAATAAAAACGCAGCGATCAATATCGGAATAACTACAAGCCAAACAAGCATATAGCTACTCCAAACTTTTCTTTTTCACGGTATCCCAGTCGGTCGCCTTGTATTGCCGGCATAGGGAAATGAAAAAGGTAATATTAACTGCAGTCACGGCAATGCCAATAACAATAGCAGTTAATAAAAGAGCCTGAGTAAGGGGATCCGCGGCATTGTCCAGGTTATCCCCAATGGGAGCTCTCATGCCTTCCGCAAATCCTATGCTTACCAAAAACATAATAACCGCCATTTCCATTAAACCAATGGAAATTATTGATTTAATTATGTTTTTACTTATGACAAGTCCGTAAAAACTGATAAAAAACATTATTATGGATAAAATTTCTGGGGTTGCATGCTTCATGTCCTACCGCCTTTCAAACGCGATGAATCTGAAAAAAAGAATAAAAAAACCGCATGCAACCTTCATTCCAATCAATAGGTTCATAAATATCAAGTACAAGGTTTTATGCGGCGATAAACCAAAATCCGAAGCAACCGAAATAAACGACAGAGCCACAAAAACAATGCCAATATAAATTATTTTTTCCATCTTGATAACTTTGCCGATGGGGATGTCAAACATGTCAAATATCATGTAGCGGCAAATAAAAAATGAAGCCGCAATAACTCCACCCTGAAACCCTCCTCCCGGTGATAAATGCCCGTTAATCATGACATAAAAGCCAACCAGGATCAGGATTTGGCCGATGATGCGTATGGTATAAACTGCTATTTGAGAATGCTTTATGCTGATATACAGCTCCTGTGAAGCAAAGAAATAAGTGTACCATGACAGGTGAATTACGGCAGACATACTTATCAAAAGCATTAAGGATTCAAACAAGGTATCGTATAGTCGATAACCCAGATAAATGGCCGTTACGGAATTCTTTCCGCCAATCTCAGCTGCAAAATCGGAAAGGTACTGATCCTTAAGGGAGCTGAAGGCAATATCTTTGGGGATAAATGCAATGAAAAGAACAAGAAGCAGTAAAGACATTGATGCCGCCAATATATGATTTTTGGCCGTGGAGCTATTGTTCCCTTCGGCATATTGATCCGCATGACTATAATATTTCTCAAAGGAAACAATGAAAATTATTGTTGAAAATACGCTGATTACCGCCTCCGCCATGGCTACATCAGGAGCGCCGAAAAAAAGAAAACATAATGATGATATTAATGAAAACACC